>JBBRUC010000021.1:0-44813 GCA_038248205.1 Thermoanaerobaculia bacterium | reverse complement strand
CGCCCGCGCCGAGCTGGAGCTGGAAGCGAAGAAGGAAGACCTGGCCGACCTCCAGGTGGTCCATCGCGACGTGATCGAATCGATCAGCAGCGGATTGGTCACCGCCGATCTCGACGGCGTGATCAAGAGCGTCAATCGAGCCGGAACCGAGATCCTGCGCAAGAGCGAGAGCGAACTGGTCGGCGCGCCGATCTGGAGTTCAGGGTTGTTTTCGGCTTCGCGTTGGGGCGAGTTGGCGAGCGCGAGTGGCCAGAGCGGCAAAGTCCGCTCGGAGGTTGAGTTGGCCTACGGCGGCACCGCCGGATACGTCGGCTTTTCGATTTCGCACCTGGCCGATGCGGACGGCGTTCAGCGCGGCTACATCCTGATCTTCCAGGATCTGACCCGCTGGCGCCGTTTGCAGGAGGAGATGCAGGTGAAAGACCGAATGGCCGCGGTAGGTGAGCTGGCGGCGGGCCTTGCCCACGAGATCGGTAATCCTCTCGCGGCAATCTCGGGATCGGTGCAGATGTTATCGGCGAATCTCCCGACCGAATCGTCACAGCGGCGCCTTCTCGACATTCTGCTCAAGGAAAGCCAGCGGCTCGACCGAACGATCAAGGGCTTCCTGCGTTTCGCCCGACCTCGCGAGGTGTCGGCGTCGGCGTTCGACATCGGCCGGCTTCTAACCGAGAACTTCGAGCTGCTGAGAAACAGCGGCGAGGTCTCCGAGCACCATCGGCTACGACTGGACCTGGAGCCGTCCAACATCACTCTGGTCGCCGACGCGGATCAAGTGAGTCAGATTTTCTGGAACCTTACTCGCAACGCGCTCCGTGCGATGCCCGATGGTGGGGAACTGCGCATCTCCGGGAGCGTCGGCGCCGATACCTACCAGCTGCGCTTCCTCGACACCGGCCGCGGCATGTCGCCCGAACAGCGGGCGAACCTCTTTCATCCGTTCCGATCGTTCTTCGACGGCGGCACCGGGATCGGCATGGCGATCGTCTACCGAATCGTCCAGGAGCACCAGGGCCAGGTTTCGGTCGAGAGCCGTCCGGGCGAAGGTGCGACGATCACGGTCGAGCTGCCGCTTTTGCCACCGCGGCCGACCACCGCGGATCTGGCGGTCGTGGAGGCATCCAATTGAACGCGAACAACGCAAGACTCTTGGTAGTGGACGACGAACCGAGCATGCTCGACATGCTCACCCTTCTATTCGCCGAGGAAGGGTACGCCGTCGAGACCGCCCGCTCGACGGAAGAGGCCCGCCGGGTACTCGCTCACGGAGGGTTGGACCTGGTCCTGTGCGACATCATGATGCCGGACGGCAACGGCCTGGATCTCCTGCGCGAGATCAAGACCTCGAACCCGAATGCGCCGGTCATCATGATGACCGCCTACACTTCGACCAAATCGGCGATTGAGGCGATGAAGTTGGGCGCCTTCGACTACATCTCGAAGCCGTTCGACGTCGACGAGCTGAAGATCATCATCCAGAAGGCGTTGGAGCGCGCCGAACTGGTGGACGAGAACGTCTACCTGAGAAAAGAGCTCGAGAAAAAATACACCTTCAACAACATCATCGGCCGTAGCGCGCGGATGCAGGCTATTTTCTCGCTGATCGAACGGATCGCGCGCACCGCATCGACGGTCCTGATTCAGGGCGAGAGCGGAACCGGCAAGGAATTGATCGCCCGGGCAATCCACTATGCCAGCCCGCGCGCGGCGAACCGAATCCTGGCGATCAACTGCGGAGCACTGCCCGAAAACCTGCTCGAAAGCGAGCTGTTCGGCCACGAGCGTGGCGCCTTTACCGGCGCGGTTCGCGACAAGAAGGGTCTCTTCCAAGAGGCTAATCGCGGCACCTTGTTCCTCGACGAGATTGGCGAGATGTCGCTCACCATGCAGGTCAAACTGCTGCGGGCGCTCCAGGAGCGAAAAGTGCGCAAGGTCGGCGGCAACGCCGAGGAATCGGTAGACGTGCGGGTGATCGCCGCGACCAATCAGAATCTGGAAGAGCGAATAGCCAAAGGCGATTTTCGCGAAGATCTATTCTACCGGATCAACGTCATCCCGATTCAGTTGCCGCCGCTACGCCAGCGTCGCGAAGACATCCCCCTGCTGGTCGACTTCTTTCTCCAGAAGTATTGCCAGGAAATGAACCTTTCGCCCCGTCAGATTTCGATCGATGCGATGAGGATGCTTGAGGGGTATGACTGGCCGGGCAACGTCCGCGAACTCGAGAACATGATCGAGCGGACGCTCGCCCTTGCGCATCGGGACACGATCACGACCAAGGACATGCCGGTGCAGTTGCTCACGCACCGAAAGAGCCACTCCGAGATCGTCTCGCTGCCCGAAGAGGGTCTCGACCTTGAAGCGTATCTCGAAGACATCCGCGCCCAGCTGATGGTCCAGGCACTGGAGCGGACCGGCGGCGTCCAAACCCAGGCGGCCGAGCTGCTCGGAATGAGCTTTCGTTCGTTCCGCTACTACGCGAAGAAAGCCGGGTTAAAAGGCGGCGGCGAAAGCGACGACGAGTAGCCGCTGCCGCCGCCGCGAAGGCGCGAGTTGTCTCGAAATTACCCCTCGAACTTACTTCTCGAACATCTCGGCCACGGGCACGATCTCGATCGACGCGGGCTTGAGCTTCGTCCTCTGAATCCCCTCGTCCGCGGCGAGGAGTTCGGCGGGTACCTCCGACGCGTACTTTTTGGGTGTCGGGGTGTCGCGCTCGATGGCCGCTTTAAGCTCCGCGGCGTTGGCGGTAACGATCACGATACGGAGGTTGGCGCTCTGGAGATACTTCCGAATCACCCGGTTGACGTCCTCCACCGTCAGCTTGGCGAGACGCTTGTCGATCTCGTCGATGAACGGCGGCATGTCGTAAAAGCGGCTGTCGAGCGCAAAACCAAGCCGTTCGGACAGGGTCTGAGACCAGAGCTTCGTGTAGTTCGTGAGGAACGATCGGGTGAGCTCGAAATCGGCGGCGGTCATGCCGTCTTTGATCAACCGGTCGAGTTGGAATAGCGCACCACGGAGGGCGAACTGGGCATCCTCGGGCTGCACCGGGCGCAACCAGATCGAGAAATACTGCCGGTGGCGGGGAAAGCCCGGGGTCGGCGTGTTCGTAAACGGCGGATAAGGGTAGTGTTCCAGATACGCGTAGTCGCCGTAGTTCAACCCCCGCTTTTCGCGCAGCTCCTCGTAGAGAACACCGTTCGCGGTACGGTGCTCCCCCAGGAAGCTCGTGGCGATCAGCAGAGGGTAGTAGTCGGCGTCCGCCCGCGTGAGGGGCAGGGGAAAGCCGAGGTGGATACCCACCGAGGCGGTCGCCTTTTCGACCAGCGTGAACCGGCGTCCGGAAGGCATCTGCGGTGCCGGCAGCTCGCGGACCAGGTCGGTGCCGAGGGGCAATTTGGCCAAGCCGGCTTTAAGCTGCGTAATCCACCCTTCGGGATAGCCGCCACCGACACCCAATATCAGCCGGCTGCGGGTAAAGGCCGCAAGGTAAAAGCTCTTGACGTCATCGAGGGTGATGCTCTTTAAACCCTGAACCGTTCCGGCGGTCGGGTGCGCGTACGGATGCCCGGGAAAGATCGCAGCCTGGATCGCTTCGAGCCCGAGTAGCTCGTCGTTGGTCGCGCGGAGGGAGGAGGTCAGACTCGCGAGAAGCTGATCCTTGTTGCGCTCGAAATCGGCTTGAGCGAAGCCGGGTCGCGTGATCGCCTCGATCAGGAGCGAGCTGTACTCCACGAGTTTGTCGCGATGGACCTGGCCGGTGATCACCGTCACCTCGCGCCCCGTGGACACGTCGATTGAGGAAGCCATCGGGTAGAGCGCTTCGACCAGATCTTTGTAGCTGCGCTCGGCGGTTCCCGCTTGGCCGAGCATCAGACCGGTGAGGGCGGCGAGCCCCTCCTTACCGGCCGGATCATCGACCGAACCGACCCTAAACATCTGTCGGACGGAGACCAACGGGGAGGTCGGACTCGGTACCGCGATCGTTTCGATCTTCGGATCGACGGCCACGGCTTCCACCGGTTTCGGCACGGGTGGCTTCTGTTTGCTCGCCGCCGCGTCCGCCGCGGTACCGGAAAGAGCGAGTACGGCCACGAGACCGAGGCCAAGATGTTTCGTCGTCATCGTCCATTTCCTCCCGATGTGCCGTTCGGTTCCGGAGTCTCCGGAGCGCTGGGCGCTGTGTAGCTCAAGGTGACCACGGTCTCTCTGCTCGGCACCAGAAGCTCGCGTGCGACGCGCTGCACATCGGCCGGCGTCACCTCGGCGTAGCGCTTGTAGAGCTGATTCAACGTCTGGACCTCGCCAGTGATGGCAAGCATCTCGGCCAAGGTTTCGGCGACAGCGCCCGGACTGTCCATGCTCGCGGCAAAACCGTAGCGGAGATGCGACTTAATCCGGTCGAGACGGTTTGCTTCGACCGGTTCTTTCTGGAGTTTCGCGATCTGCTCGGCGATCGATTTCTCCACCTGGGCAAGTACGTCCGCCGAATGCATCCGGGCGAAGATCGCGAACAGCGAGGGATCACGCCGCGCCGAAATTCCCCCCGCCAGGCTGTCTACCCACTGCTTGTCGACCACCAACTCTTGGTAGAGCGGAGCCGACTCGCTGAACAGCAGGTGACCGATCAGGTCGAGCGCCGCCCAATCGACGGTTGCGGTCGAAAACGCGGGGGCCTTGAAGCCCTGGAGCAGGTAGGGGCGGATGGGGCTCGGCCATTCAATCGTGCCCACCTTCTTTTCGGTCTGCGGCGGCTCGACGGGCACTTCGGCCGGACGATAACCGGGAGCCCAATCGCCGTAATACCGCTGCGTCAAGGCGAAGACCTGTGCCGGATCGGCGTCGCCCACGACCAGTACGATGCAGTTCTCCGGCCGATAGAACCTCTCGAAGAACTTTCGACTGAACGCATACTGTTCGGGCATCGCCTCGATATCGGCGAGAAAACCCATGGTCGTGTGTTTGTAGGTATGGCGGGTATAGGCCAGGTCCTGGATCTTCTCGAACAACGGCCGCGCCGGGTTCGAGGCATTCTTCGCATACTCCCCGCGGACGGCAAGCGCTTCGGTGCGAAAAACCGCCTCGGTGTACTTCAGGTTCTTGAATCGATCGGATTCAAGGTCGATCATCTTTTCCAGCTCACGCTTCGGTCCGACGATGTGGTAGAGCGTAAGGTCGTCATCGGTTGAAGCGTTCGAATCGGCTCCCATGCGCTTCAGGGCTTCCTTGTACTGGTCCTTCGAGTACTTGTCGGTGCCGCGAAACATCATGTGCTCGAAGAAGTGCGCAAAGCCGCTCTTGCCCGGCTCCACCTCGTCGCGCGACCCGGTGCGGACCACCGTGTAGTACGCCACGGTGCCGGGGCTGTCGAACGGCACCACGATGACTTGGAGCCCGTTTTCGAGCCGCTTCTGCTGGACCGCGAAGGGAAAGATGTCGGCGCTCGCGGCGCTCGACACGCGGGGTGGCTCTGCCGCCCAGGCTGGAGGCAAAGCACAGTTGATTGCCAGGGCCGACGCAAACGCCGACAGAACGAGAGAGGTACTGATTCTGGATTTCACCATCACGTCTCCTAGTTCGGTTCCCGCCCGAAATCGGGGCGGGAAGGGGGTCGCCCGGAGGGCGTCCCGGATCGAGGTCGCCCGCGGCTCCGAGGCTTCGACTACCACCCGGAACGCCTCGTATCCTAATCTACGGGGTATGAAGAGGTCGGTTCTCGCCACTGCTCCCCTCGTCCTCCTGCTTTTCGTGGCCGCTTTGGGCGCCCTCGTCGCGCTTCGCTCGGGCCCTCGACCCGACGACGCCGCTGCCACCGCCCCGTCGCCGACGGCAACCGCCACGGGCGGCGGCGCCGCAGCCGACCGATTGGCCGCGCGCCGCACGCCGGTCGTCGCCGTGGTCGAAAAGGTCGCGCCGGCGGTGGTCAACATCTCGGCCGAATCGATCGTCCGTGAGGTCGATCCGTTCTTCGGCCAGTTGTTTGGCTCTCGTACCCGGCATTCCCAGTCGCTCGGCTCCGGCTTCGTGATCAATCCGGCGGGTATCGTAGTCACCAACGCCCACGTGGTCGAAGGGGCGTCGAAGATCGTCGTCACCCTGCTCGACGGCCGGGAGCTGGATGCCGACGTGCTCGGATTCGACCATGACGCCGACCTCGCGGTGCTCAACGTACAGGGGGCGAAGAATCTGCCATCCGTGCCCCTCGGCTCCAGCTCCGATCTGATGATCGGCGAGAGCGTGGTTGCGATCGGCAATCCTTTCGGCCTCTCGAACTCGGTGACCGCGGGCGTCCTGGCGGCGCGCGGTCGCTCGGTGCCGTCGGATAGTGGCGAACGAATTTTCACCGATTTTCTGCAAACCGACGCCTCGATCAACCCGGGCAATTCCGGCGGCCCCCTGGTCAATATCCTCGGTGAGGTGATCGGGATCAATACCGCGATCGTCTCCGGCGCCAACAGCGTCGGCTTCGCGATTCCCGCCGATCGGGCGCGGCGAATCGTCGAGGACCTGCTCCGGTTCGGCGAGCTTCGGCCCCTCTGGACCGGCCTCCGTCTGGTCACCGTCGATGCCGAGGTCGCCCGCCGCTACGATCTGGATTCAAGCCGAGGCGCCTTGGTCTACAAGATCTATCCGGGATCGCCCGCCGCACTGGCAGGGCTCGCCGAAGGAGATCTGGTAACGGCGGCCGGAGGACGGGCGGTTGCGGCGCGCGAGGACGTGACGACCGAGCTTTACTCGCTGCCGGCCGGCAGCGCCCTCTCGCTCGACGTGCGACGGGACGGCAAGTCGAGTCGAATCGTGCTGGCACCGGTCAATCCGCCACGCGGACTGGGCCTGCAAATTCTCGGCGAACAGGTCGGACTCCAGGTCGAGATCGATCGCGGCTCGATCCTGGTCGCCCGCGTGACGCAGGGAAGCGCCGCGGCCCGCGCCGGACTGCGGGCTGGCGACGGAATTCTCGGCGCCAACGGGCGCGAACTCAAGGATCTCGAAAACCTCGGCGAAGAGGTGCTCCGCGGCTTCGATCGCGGGGGTCTACCCCTGGTGGTGCAGCGAGGCCGATATTCTTACAACTTGGAGTTCCCATTCTAGCGAGGAGCTACGTCAGCCTATGAACAAAGGATTCAGCCGCTGGACACTCGTAGTGGGGGTGCTGCTGCTCGCCGCCGGGATCGGCTTCGGCCTATTGCGGCAGAACGTCTTTCAAGGAGGGCTCGACCAATTCCAGGCCGGCGCGCTGAGTCTGTGGGAGCAGCCGCTGTTCGAGCTTGGAAACCTACCGATTTCGCCAGCGTTTCTGCTCAAAGCGGCGGTCTACCTGTTCCTCTTGAATCTGCTCGCTCGGGGGAGCCGCCAATTCTTGAAGAAACGGGTTTTCTCCCGGACCACGATCGACGAGGGTCAGCAGTACGCGCTGTCCCGGGGCCTCGGGTACACGGTGTTCTTTGGCGGCCTCGTGGTCGGACTTCAAGCCGCCGGGCTCGACCTCAGCAGCTTGGCGATCGTCGGCGGGGCGATCGGCATCGGCATCGGCTTCGGTTTGCAGACGTTGGCTAAGGACTTCGTTTCCGGCCTGATCCTGCTGATCGAGCGCGGAGTCAAGGTTGGGGATCGGATCGAGGTTTCGAACCTGCTCGGCGACGTCAAGCGGATTGGCGCGCGCACCACCTGGGTTCAAACCAATGACAACGTGGTGATCATCGTCCCCAACTCGGAGCTGACGGAACGGGTGACGAACTGGAGCGCCCATGGTCGCACGGCCCGATTCTCGCTGGAGATCGGCGTGGCCTATGCGAGCGACCCGGATCGGGTGCGCGAGATCTTGGTCGAGATCGCTTTGGCCAACAAGAACGTCCTGAACGAGCCGGCGCCGGACGTGATTTTCGTCGCCTTCGGCGACAGCGCCCTCGTGTTTAACTTGCGAATTTGGACCTCGCAGCACCTGCGGACCCCGCAGGTGCTCAAAAGCGAACTCTTCTTTGCGGTCTTCCGACGATTCCGCGAGGAAGGAATCGAAATCCCCTTCCCGCAGCGCGACGTTCACATGATCCCGCCCCCCGAGCCTCCAGCTCGTCCGTCCAACGACACGCCGGCCGAGGCCGACGATTCACCGGCGGCGGCCTGAGGCGCCCGGAGTTCCATGGGTCATCGCATCGCCTTGTTGGTCTCTGGAGCCTCCGGAATGCTGCTGCCGCGACATGTCCTCGCGCGGCTGGCCGAACAACCCAGTGTCGAGCGCATTCACTTCACCGTCTCGGCCGGTGCGAGCCAGGTGCTGCATCACGAGTTGGGGGCGGGAAAAACCGGTGCCGCCGATCTGATCGAGGCCGCAGGTCTCTCCGCAGAGCTGCGAGAGAAGGTCCTAACCCACCGCGACAACGAGCTGGACGCGCCGATCGCCTCTGGCTCCTATCGGCTCACCGGCTCGGTTGTTTTACCGTGCAGCGCGGGAACCCTTGGCGCTTTGGCCACCGGATCGGCCCGGACGCTCGTCCATCGCGCGGGCGCGGTGGCTCTCAAGGAACGCTGGCCCCTGGTGCTCGGTTTCCGCGAAACGCCGTACAGCTTGGTTCACTTGGAAAACATGCGCCGTCTTCTAATCGCGGGAGCCACCCTCCTCCCGCCGGTGCCAGCGTTCTACATCGGCGGCGAGGATCTACCGCGCTTTCTCGATCACTATGCAATCCGCATCCTGGACAAGCTCGGCATTGACGCCGAGGGTGCCGGATTGCGCTGGGGTGAGTCCCGCGCCTGAAGCGGCTGCTACAATGCGCGGGCTCCGGACATGCAGGTACGACTTTGGGTCCGATCGTTGCGGAGGAGCGCTCCGCGGAAAAGGGGTAGTGCTTGAAAGGTGATCCTTCAAAGATGGCGTTCGCAACTCGCGCGATCCACAGTGGACAGCCGCCGGACCCGTTGACCGGAGCGGTGACGGTGCCGATCTACCAGACCTCGACCTACGCCCAGGCGAGCCTGGGAGAGAACACAGGTTTTGAATACGCACGGACGCAGAACCCCACCCGGTTCGCCCTCGAAGGCAACGTAGCCGCGCTCGAACAGGGTGCCAAGGGGCATGCGTTCGCCTCGGGAATGGCGGCGATCTCCTGTCTGATGACGATCCTGGAAGCCGGCGATCACGTCGTCGTCTCGCGCAACGTCTACGGCGGAACCTTTCGTTATTTCACCCGCATCCTTGAGAAGTTCGGCCTCTCCTTCAGCTGGATCGATGCAACGAGCGTCGAGCGGATCGAGGAGGCGATGACTTCGAAGACCCGGATGGTCTATCTGGAGACCCCTTCGAATCCGTTGATGGAGGTCTCCGACATTTCGGCGATCGCCGAGATCGCTCACGCGCACGATGCAAAACTTGCCGTCGACAACACGTTCCTCTCTCCCTATTTTCAACTGCCGCTCACCCTGGGCGCGGACTTCGTGGTCCACTCGACGACCAAGTTCTTGAACGGGCACAGCGACTCGATCAGCGGCGTGCTGATCTCGAAGTCCGCCGAGGATGGGGAATGGTTCACGCTCGCGCAGAAATCGGCGGGCGCGATTCTGGCGCCTTTCGAGTGTTTTCTCGTGATGAGGGGCATCAAGACCCTGGCGGTACGCATGGATCGGCATGAGGCGAACGCGGCGCGGATCGTGGAGTTCTTGTCGAGCCATCGGGCGGTCCAGGGGATTCTCTACCCGGGATTGCCAAGCCATCCGGGGCATGACATCCAGAAGCGCCAGGCGAGCGGCTTCGGTTCCATGATCTCGATCGAGCTCGGCGGCTACGAGAACGCCAAGGCGATGCTCGATCGAGTCCGGCTCTGGGCGCTGGCGGAAAGTTTGGGCGGCGTTGAAAGCCTGATCAGCCACCCGGCATCGATGACCCACGCCTCGATTCCCTTGGAGCGCAGGACCGCTCTCGGCATCACCCCGGGCCTGGTGCGGCTTTCGGTCGGGATCGAGGATGTCGGTGATCTGCGGAACGACCTGGAACAGGCGCTCGACGCGGTACCCGTTTGAAGCCGACGATCAAGCGCTAACGATCCGGGGGCCTTTCGGCCCCCGCGTAGCTTCTACTTCCAACGACCGGTTTCGGCCTTGTAGGTCAGCACCTTCACTCTCCCGCTGCGGCTCTGAACCCGGATGGCCGCCAGGCCGTCGTAGCCATCGGTCAAGTAGAGGGAGCCTGGAGTAGCTCCCCCAATAGGATCGAACGAGGCAAGGTCGGAACCATTGAAGCGAACCGGATCGTCCAATCGATTGAGCCGATGGCTCGGGTCTCCGGGATCGGTCGGAATGATTCCGGGCGGAAAACCAAATCGTAGACCAAAGCCTGGGCCGCCGAGGCGCCTTGGGCCGTTGATCAGCGGGTCGGTGCCGCGGCGGATATCCGCGGTTCGTACACCGTTGCCGTTGCCGTCTCGGTACAGCGCGAAGGTTACGACGCCGTTCGGCTCGGCATTGAACTGAACCGCGACGTTGGCGGAATACCGGACGGCGAACGATCGCGCCATGCGTAAAGCGCCTACGAGCTCCGATGCGGCCTGGCGGAGACGGAGGGCCTTCACCGCCCGGTGGAGAGGGGAGATCGCGAGCGTCGCCATGAGGGCGATGAGCGCGAACACCGTGAGTAGCTCGACCAAGGTAAAGCCACCTTGAGAGAGTGTGTGGGAACGAGAGCGGCAGGTCATGGCGGCTTTTTCCGAATCCAGAGCCGGAGCGGGTCTGCCGCTCCGGCTCGGCGGCTCCGGCTCAGCGGCTGGCGGCCTTCTCGGCGCGCGGGGTTTTGACCTTCTCCTTGAGCGTCGTCTCGCCGTTGATCGCGAGGTAGGGGCGGATCAGGGCGAAGGTCTTCTCGCCAATGCCGCGAACGAGCATCAGATCCTCGACCTTCTTGAATCCCCCGTTGGTCTTGCGGTGCTCGACGATGCGCTGGGCGACCGATGGTCCGACGCGAGGGAGAAACGCGAGCTGCGAGCTGTCGGCCGTGTTGATGTTGACCACCCGCTTCGACTCAGGCGTAGCAGCGGCGGCAGGGATCGCCGAGGCGAGAGGGAGGACGAGGGCGAGGAGAACGAGAAGGGCGGAGGCGGTCTTGGTTTCGCGCTGAAGTTTCATCTGCTGCTCCTTTGGTGCTTCGTTGGTTTGGGTGGGATGAGGTACTAGGGTTTCGGTACATCGGGATCTGATTGGGAATCGCTCGAGGGGGCGGCTGGCGCCCCTCTCGGCCCTTCGCTGGCAAGTTCTGTTTCTCTCCCTTGGCGGCTCGCTCCACCTCCTCTCCGGTTCGTGTTCGGGAGGGATCTAGATCAAGGACGTTGCCAAGCTCGGCTTAAACCCGTAAAGCATGGAGACAATGAGACTTGCAGCGGATTTCCCTGACGGCGCGGAGGTTCTTTCTGTCAAGTGATCTTGCGGGGGGAGCGGAGAGGTTGGCCTGGCTCACCCATAGGAAAAGGGGGGGTGCAAAAGATCTGGACAGCTGCAAAATCTTTTGCGGGGTCGGCCGAAAGGAGCGACGGCCAGGCCCTCGGCGGCTCTACGGCAGCAGGGCGGTAGCCGGAACCGAATCTTTCGAGTAGATTAGGCCGCTATGTCTAAGAGCCCAAAACTGGAAGACGTGCCACGCAGCTCGGCGAGCCAACAGCCAGCGAAGTCTTTGTTCCGGGAGTATGCGGAGGCGTTCGTGATCGCGGCAATCTTTCTCCGCTTCGCGAACACCTTCGTCGTGCAGACGTTCTATATCCCCAGCGGCTCGATGGAGAACACGCTGCTCGTCGGCGACCACCTCTTCGTCAACCGGTTCATCTATGGTCCCTCGCCGTTTGGGCTGGACAAGATTCTGCCGGAGCGTCGCATCCGGCGCGGCGACATCGTCGTCTTCCGTTCGCCACAGGACCCGAAGCTCGACCTGGTGAAGAGGTGCATCGGCTTGCCGGGAGATACGATCGACCTACGCGACAAGCAGCTCTACATCAACGACAAGAAGGTCGATGACGCAAGCTACACGATCCACACGGACGCCAATACCTTCCCCGATCTTCCCTACTACGATGGCGAGGGCAGAATCAGGGACAATTTCGGACCGGCAACCGTTCCGCCCGACAATTATTTCTGTATGGGTGATAACCGGGACCGCTCCTTCGACTCTCGGTTCTGGGGAACCTTGCCGGCCCATATGGTCAAGGGGCGCGCGTCGACGATCTATTGGTCGTATGGTGGTGAGACCTCCGATGGACACTGGCCGGGCTGGGGCCCCAAGCTTCGGCAGATCGGTCAGACCGTCGTCGGATTCTTGGGCCGAACGCGCTGGAGTCGTAGTTTTCTCACCCCCCGCTGACGAATCGGCATGTCCGGCAGAAGCGGTGGACGAGAGTATCTAGAGGCGCTGCTCGTCGCTTTCGTCTTTGCCACCTTCGTACGCACCTTCCTCTTTCAAGCGTTTGAGATCCCCACCGGCTCGATGGAGAAGAATCTCCTGGTGGGTGATCACGTCCTGGTCAACAAGTTCGTCTTCGGACCGACAAGGTTCGGTTTCGAGAGGAAGCTCTTACCCGTTCGTTCGGTGGAAAGAGGAGACGTCGTAGTTTTCCGCTATCCGCGCGACCCATCTCAAGACTTCATCAAGCGGTGTGTCGGAATCGGCGGCGACACGGTCGAGATCGTCCACCGTGATCTGGTTCTGAACGAGAAGACGGTCCTGGATCGTGATTACGCCTACCATTTCGGCGATGAGCCCAATAACGATCCGGTGGGTTCGTACGAGATCCGCCCACGGGACAACTTCGGACCTTTCGTGGTGCCACCCGACCACTGCTTTTGCCTCGGCGACAATCGGGACAACTCGCACGATTCCCGCTATTGGGGCCCGGTACCGGACAGCCTGTTGAAAGGTCGGGCACTCTTGATCTATTGGTCGGTCGCGATCGATGAACCGAATCTTGGTACTCCTGCCGGCGGCTGGTTTTCCCGGACACTCCGATCGGCCACTCGGCTGGCACACGCCACCCGGTGGCGCCGCTCTTTGAACATCGTCCGCTGAAGGAATCGGCCGACCCTCAAACGGTGCTTGAGGTCAATGGCTGGAGAACGGCCGCCGGCCTGATAAACTAGCGATCGATACCAAAGATCGAGCGAAGGCTAGAAGGAGGATCGAATGCGTCGACGCAGAGGCCAATGGGGAGAGGGAAATCTCGGCTGTATTCTATGGGCGGCGCTGCTCGCGATCGCCGCGCTGATTGCGTGGAAGACGATTCCGGTCAAGCTAAACACCTCCGAGATGTACGACTTCATGGAGGAGCAGGCTAAATTTGCGGCTCAAACTCCTCCCGAAGAGATCAAGAAGCAGATCCTCCTGCGGGCCAGCCAACTCGGCGTACCCATCGACAAGGACAACGTCACGGTGGAGCGCCTCGGCGATCGAATTCGGATGAAGGCCGACTATCAGATCCCGGTCGAGTTCCCGGGGTATACCTACATCTGGAAGTTCCACCACGAGGTCGACCGTCCCATCTTCATCTTCTAGGCGTCCTTCAGCAGTGCCCCCTTCACGCTCCGGGGTTGATGGTATCTCCGCGACTTGTCGCGGGGTGACGATTTCGCTGCTTCCCGGTGGATTGTTTGGCACCCACCTGGCGGCGTTATTGTTTTTTCTCAACCCTCAGGTGCCGTTTACCGCGCTCGGCGTCGGCCGATCGATGCTTCTCTATAGCGGGCTGCTCGGCGCCCTCGGCGGTATTCTGCAATTGCCATGGCTCTGGCGCCGGCCGCATCGCGCGGCCCGGTGGCTCCCTTGGACCCTCACGCTCGCTCTTTTCCTCGGCGCTATTCTGGATGCGGCCCACGCCTCGTTCTACGCCTATTTTCTCCCGCCCGGCATCAACGTGCGGCTGCTCAAGACGGCATTGTGGCTCGCGCTGGGCGGTTTGATCTCGTTTTACACCGCGCTCCTCCATACCCTCAACGATCGACGCTATGGTTGGCGCAGCCGATGGGCCTTGTTTCTTGCGGCGGCCCTGTCGATTTTTGTCGCGGTGGAACGCCGCGAAGCCTTTCGTACGCCTTTCGAAGCGTCCGCACGGCCCCCGGCGATCGAGCATTCCGCAGGACTTCGCCTTTGGGTCATCGGCCTCGACAGCGCGACGCTCGATGCGATCCTTCCCCTCGCCGGGCAAGGCCGCTTGCCGAACCTCTCGACGTTGCTTCGCGAGGGTGCGTACGGCCGCCTTGAGACGTTCGGCCCCAATCGGCGCTCCGCGCTCTGGACCACGCTCGCCACGGGAAAGTATCCCTGGAAGAGCGGCGTCACCGGGGAGATCGATCACTCGGGAGGTTTGGCGATTCCGGGCGCCGAGCTGAACCTTCTGCCCCGAGGTCTCGGCTTCAGGCTCTGGGGGTTGCTGGGTCCCGATCCAACGCCGGGAGAACCCCGGCGGCGCGCGCTCGGCCTATGGGAAATTTTTGGCCGCCTGGGGCTTCCTTCCACGTCTCTCTCGTGGCCTGCCACAGGGCTCCAAGCCAAGGGCGGTGGCGCGGTAATCTCGGAGGCGTTTTTCCGCTCGGACGCGGCGAGCGCGGAAGCCTACCCGGCGGAACTTGGCGCTCTGGCCGACAGCTTGCGGGTACGCGTGGCCGATCTTGATCAGGAGACCCTTGCAATGCTCGGCCCCCGCCCTCCGGACTCGGTCGTGGCAGCCTTTGCGAGCGATCTTTGGCGGGAAGCTCTCACCTTCTCCCTGACCGGAGAAGATACTTCGTCCGGCTCGACCCAGCACCTGTTTTTGGCGCTGCCTGGACTGGCGTCCGTCTCCAGCCGGTATTTTGGCGGATTTTACGCCGCCCAATTCGGCGGCGCCGCAAATCGCCGGGCGCAAGATGCCGCCCGGCGCGTTGCTGCGTACTATGAACACATCGATCGGTTTCTCGGGCAACTTTTGGTGGCCCGCGACGGTGCGATGGTGGCGATCGTCTCCGCACACGGCGCGGCACCGATCGGATGGCGGGAACGGTTGAAAGGGGCAGGTGCTCTCGGAGGAACGTTTGAAGGGGCGCCGGACGGAGTGATCATCCTTGCCGGACCGGGAATTCGACCGGGGGCTCTGCTTTCCGGCCCCCGGCTGGTGGACGTGGCTCCGACCTTGCTCTATGCGCTGGGGCTGCCGGTAGCCCGGGATCTTGACGGGCGTGTCTTGACCGGTGCTTTCGACGCCTCGTTTCTGGCTCGGCGGCCGTTGTCTTTCTTCCCGTCGTACGAGGCGATTCCGCCAAGAGGTGACCGGTGATCGGTCTCACTCGGCCTTGCGCGGTCCCGCTGCCTTGGCGGCATCTCCCCGGGCACCTGCTTGAGGCGAGGAAGATTGCGAGAGAGTGGGGGTTGCAGCGACCGGCGCCATCGCGCATCGCCCCTCGAACAGGGCGCCGTCTTCGACGATCAGCGCCTGGGTTTCAAGGTCGGCAAACACCTTGCCCGTCGGCGTAATCTGCACCCTGCGAACGGCGCGGATGGTTCCGCGCACCACGCCCGAGACGAAGACCTGGCCGACTTCGATTTCGCCCTCTACCTCGCCCCCTTCGCCAACGACGAGATCGCCGGCCGAGCGGACCACGCCGGTCAACTTGCCGTCCACCCTGAACGTGGTTTCGAACCGGAGTTCGCCGTTGATGTGGCTGCCCGTGTCGAGAAAGCCATTGAGGTCGCTCTGTTTGCCGTCGTTCTTGAAAATCATGGCTCCTCCGCTCGTCCCATGAGGAGATCGTAGAGCCGAATCAGCTCCTCCTCGGAATGAAAATGCACTTTAAGCTGTCCTCCCTTGCCGCGGCGACGAATCTCGACTCGCGTTTGAAGCTTGCGGGTCAGAGTCTCCAGAGCGGCGACCGTGTTGCCGTCGGCGACCTCCGTGGGTTTCGCTTCGGCCTTCGGCCTCCCGGCCGGCGGGACTTCGGAGGTGATGCGTTCAATCTCCCGGGCCGACAAGTTTTCAGCCACCGCTCGTTCCGCCAAAGCGATCTGCGCCTCTTCGGAGGCCAAACCTAAAAGAGGGCGCGCCTGGCCGGCGGTGAGCGCACCGGTGCGCATCAAATCCCGGACGTCCTCCGGCAAACGTAAGAGCCGTAATGAGTTAGAGACCGATGGGCGACTTTTTCCGACACGGCTCGCGATCTCCTCATGCGCCAATCCGAAGTTCTGAAGGGCGAAAAGCGCCTCCGCTTCTTCGATCGGATTCAAGTCGGCGCGCTGGAGGTTTTCAACCAGAGCCAGTTCGAGCAGGTGGCGGTCGTCGCTGACCTCTCGAATCACGACCGGAACCTCGGCGAGACCAGCTCGGCGCGCGGCGCGCCAACGCCTCTCTCCCGCGACGATTAAAAACTTCCCTTCGATCGAGCGGGCGACGATCAGCGGCTGGATGATGCCCTGCACCCGGATCGATTCCGCGAGCTCAGCCAATTGCTCGTCATCGAAGCGCAAGCGTGGCTGAAAGCGGTTGGGCTCCAGGAGATCGATCGGCAATACCGTCGGCAGAAGGTCCGCGCCCGGCGAGGATCGGATCGCGTCCTGCGCGACCTCTTCCGAGTTTTCACCCGGAGCGGCCGGTGCCGCCGCGGTTTCTCTCTTTTCCTGGATCAGAGCTCCCAGCCCTCGACCCAGGCCCCCTTTTTTACGGACGCTCACTCAGATTCTCCGCAGAAACTCGCGGGCTAGGGCAAGATATGCCTCCGCTCCGCGCGATTTGATGTCGTATTGGAAGATCGGCATCCCATGGCTGGGCGCCTCGGCAAGCCGTACGTTGCGAGGTATGACGTTGTCGAACACCTTTTCCTGGAAGTGGCGGCGCACCTCATCCGCTACGTCGCGTGAAAGATTCATCCGGTCGTCGAACATCGTTAGCACGATGCCCGCGATTTCCAGGCGTGGGTTCAGGCTGTCGCGAAGTCGGTCGACCGTAGCGACCAACTCGCTGATCCCTTCTAGGGCGAAATACTCGCACTGCAGCGGCACCAACAGGCCATCGGCTGCCGAGAGAGCCATGACGGTGAGGTGACCCAAAGAGGGCGGGCAGTCGATCAGAACGAGGTCGTAGCGGCTGGAAACGCCGTCAAGAAGCTCCCGTAAGCGATGTTCCCAACCCGGCTCACCAACCAGCTCGACTTCGAGGCCCACCAGGTCCCGTTGGGAAGGGGCGAGATCTAGATTGGGGAAGCCGGACGGGCGAATCACCTCGTCAAACGGCACCTCGCCGATCAAAGCATGGTAGAGGTGGGGTGCCGCGGAATCGGAGCCAACGCCGCGCGACGCATTTCCCTGAGGATCGCTGTCCACCAGGAGTACGCGCTTTTCAAGCGCACCCAGTGCGGCGCCGAGGTTGATTGCGGTGGTGGTCTTTCCCACCCCCCCTTTTTGGTTGGCGATAGCAAGGATTCGCGCCTTGTTCGGAGCCATAGTTCGAAGGCTTTCTCTCTGAGACCGCCCGACGGCGGGCGCTCGGGTAGAAGTAGGTCTTACGTCGCGCGAATCAATTCCACAATTCGTCTTCGGTCGCTGCCGGCAAGCGAAATCTGTCTCCCGACGGCCCATCCCGGGGCGGGCGTTGGCGTTTGCGATCCAGTCCAGATCAGGATTTGCCCTTCCGGAGCCATTCGCTCACTGAACTCCCTGAGGAGAGCGGGGGAGAGCTTCAGCGCCCGCACGGTGAGCACAACCGGTGAGTCCGGAAGTCCGGCAGGCAAAGGAGGCGAGACTTTAACATCGAGGCATCGCAGCGGCAACGCAGCCGCTCGGGCAGCCGCGAGAAGAAAGCGGGCTTTCTTTTGGCGCGCTTCGACGAGTGTGATCCGAAGCCCTCTCCGGGCCGCCGCAAGGGGAAAGCCGGGAAAACCGGCGCCCGAGCCCAGGTCGAGCCCCTCTCCACCCTTTTCGGGAATCAGCGCAAGAGCGGCAAGGGATTCGCCGTAGTGACGACTGAGGATCTCGGCAGCAGTTCCCGGACCAATCAGGGCCAGGCTCCGGTTCCAACGGCGAAGCGCCTCGTAATGGGCAAAGAGCGCGACCGTCGTAGTGTCCAGGAGCGGCTCGGGCGAGAGTACAGCGAGCTGACTGACAAAATCGGAGAAGGGGATGGGAGGAAGCTCAAACGCCACGACTGGATGGTAGGTTGAGGCGGGGCTCTCAAGCAAGGTGACGGTTTCACGTGAAACGTTCTACTGGGGAGATGCAGCGCATTGCGCTTCTGACGGCGGCTCAGAATCCCGCGCACGTTTCACGTGAAACGTACGCGCCGGGGCTCTTCGCTCCCAAGTCCCGACGCGTCGGAATACTCCTTACGCTGGGCGGATCATCACTCGCTTGAAGTAGCCCGCGCCCTCGCTTTCGGTGAGAACCGCCGCGTCGTCGGCAAGCGCCATGTGCACGGCTCGACGGTCGGCCGGATTCATCGGTTCGAGAATTTTCGGCGCTCCGGCGCGCGCTACGTCTTCCGCCACCCGCTGCGCGAGACTGCGAAGCTGCTCTTCCCGAATCTCGTGGAAGTTGTCGCAATCCACGCGGCAACCCACCGACTCCCCCGTCCGGTTCCTAATCAGGCGCGGCAGCAGGTGCTCCAAGGAATGGAGCAGTTCGCCCGAATCCTGAAAGCAGATATCGGCATCCGGACCATATAGATCGACCAGAAGCTCCTCCTCGCCTTGTAACACCCGAGCTTCCAGTCGCGCGCCGGCGATCGCTAAGAGGCGAGCCGCTTCCTCGCGCGCCGTCATCGCCGCCGCCCCTTCCGCCGCAGGGAAACGCTCCGAGAGTTGGCGCGGAACATCCATGAGCGGCACCAGGTCGGTTGCAACCGACTCCATCTTCGGCAGCCGCGGTCCTTCGTTGTTGCGCGCACCTCCGCGTCCTGGCCTACGGCCCCCCTCGCCGCGGCCGCGGCCCTCGCGCTCGTTACGTTCCTTCACACCTGACCGCCGCGAATCGCCCCGTCCGCCGCCGGAGCCGGCTTCCTGCGGACGACCGCCCGCCGCGCCACGCGGGACGATCGGAGGGGAGGAACTCGCCGGAAGCATGGGAGACGGCGAAGCCTTCCGCGCCTCAAGCTCCGGTCGGGTCGAATCGACCTCGATCAGGAACCGTCGGCCGCTTCGAACCATGCCTCTCTTCTCGACCGCTTGATACGCCACCCGCTCCGGGTCGATCCCGAAGTGACTTGCCGCCTGGAGCACGGCCCGCTCCAACGAGTCTGCTGAAAAGAACTTCCGCTTGTCGTCGCTCATCTCTATCGTGCCACCAGAGTGGTGCCGGCCGGCTTGGTCGGCAGAATCCATCGGTTGTAAACCGCCTGCTGGGCGATCGTCAACACGTTGTTCGTCAGCCAGTAGAGAACCAGGCCGCTCGGAAACTGGAGAAACAGGAACGTCATCAACACCGGCATCAGCTGAAACAGCCGACGCTGCATCGGATCGCCGACGCTCGGTGTCATCCGAACCTGCAGAAACTGGGTCGCCCCCATGACCAACGGCAGGACGTAGTACGGGTCCCGCACCGCGAGGTCGTGAATCCATAGAATCCACGGGGCGTTACGAAGCTCGACCGCCGAGTACAGAACGCTGTAGAAGGCGAAGAACACGGGCATCTGCAACAGCATGGGCAGGCAGCCGCCTGCGGGCTGTACCCCCTCGGCTTTGTAGATCGCCATCATCTCTTCGTTCATCTTGCGCTGCATCTCAAGGTTCGGACGGCCATTCTTGTCGCGCAGCTTCGGCCGATACCGCTCCCGCAGCCCCTGCAGCTTCGGGTTCAGCTCCTGCATTTTTCGCATTGACTTGGTCGAGCTGTGCGTGAGAGGCAGGAGCAAAATCTTGATCAGCGTCGTCAGAAGGATGATCGCCCAGCCGTAGTTCGGCACCACGTGGTCGTAGATCCAGTGAAGGCCGGAAAGCAACGGCTGCGCGAGCCACCAGAACATTCCCAGCCGCAGCGCCTTGCCCAAACCATGGGGAAGGGTGGCCAGCTGGCGCCTCTCTTTGGCGCCCCAGTACGAACCGAGCTTGAGCTTCTCGCCCTTGGGGTAGAGATAGATCCAAAAGTCGCGCTTCAGCTTCTTTTGTTCCGACGTCATCTCTTCCGGAACCGGCGACGCGGTGAGGCCTTCTGGCCCGGAGGTCAGCAGGACGGGCTGAAACACCGCCTTCTTAAGCCCCTCGAACGGCACCACCGCGCTCAAGAAATAGGTGTCGTCGAGCGCCACCCAGCCGAGGCCAGAGGCGTCGACCTCTTTCACCTTTGCCGTCTTTTGCGGGTCCAAGACCTCTACCTTCTCCCCGGCATAGATCAACCCCTCTCGGCGTTCGAACCGGCTGCCGAGATCCTCGCCCGTGAGGTTCCGGATCCCCGGCCCCAGAGCGACCGCCCACTCGCCGAGACCTTGGGCTTGGACCTCGAAGTCGAACAAGCCGTCCGGCCGAACAGAAAACGACTTCCGCGCCCAGGCTCCGCCGCCCGCGTACTCCAGATCGACCCGCTTGCCGTCCGGCGAGCGCTCGACACGGAAGAGCGCATCGCTCACCTTCGAGGGATTGCCCGCCGCATCGACGATTGCGAACGGATACGGCCCTTCGCGCCGGCTGCGCACCAACTCCAGCGGATTGCCGGACGAGTCCACCTGCTTCTTGAGGGTCAACGAGTGCAGCTCGGCACCCCGGTTGCTGATCTCGATCCGCGCATCCTTGGTCTCGATCACGACCGTCTCGGCGCTCGCGGCCTGCACGTCCTCGTGGACCGGCAAGGCCGGCGCAGCCAACGGCGACGGCGGCGCGACGGCCCCCGGAGTCGCCGACGGTGCGGCGACCTCCGATGTCGCCACGGCAGGCTGCGACGACTCGACCGCGCTCGGTGCCGGCCGGGGAGGAACCGGCGGCTCCGCCGGGAAGATGAAATGCCAGAGGACAAGAAAGCCGAACGACAGAGCGGCAGCAACGATCAGGCGGCGGGTATCCAAAGGGGAGCCTCTTGCGCTTACGTTAGGGCAGATCGACGCCGCCCGGATGAAACGGTTGACACCGCATCAGTCGACCGCTCGCGAGCCAGGCGCCACGCGCCAAACCATGCTCCAAAATGGCGAGCCGGGCGTACTCCGAGCAGGTCGGCGTGAAACGGCACGAGCGGGGAAGAAGCGGCGAGATTCGTCGCTTGTACAATCCTAGCAAGGCGATCACCAAACGCTTCACCGAGGCCCTCCGCGAGGCATCGCGCCACGCCAAAGCCGCACCAGATCCTCGATGAAGGTTCTGGGGTCTGCCTTGGCGGCCTCCGGTTTGAGATGCACTACCAGGTCCAAGGAAGGAAGCTCGCCGCGTCCTTGCCAACGACGATAGGTCTCGCGAATTCGCCTCTTCAGAAGGTGTCGCACGACCGAGTTGCCGACCTTCCGGCTGGCCGTTACTCCCAGTCGTGGCCGACCGGTCGAGTTGGGAACAAAATAGAGGATCGAGAGAGAGCCGGTCCGCCGACGTCCGGTCCGGTAGCAGCGCAGGAAATCAGCCCTCCGCCTCAAGCGATCCTCGCTTCGAAATCCCTCTTTTCGAGAGGCTCGTTGAGAAGAATCCAGAGGGGAGGAGGACCGAGGAGAACCCTGGGCTTCCGACATCAGACGGCTAGGCGGTGACGACCCTTCCGGCGACGACGTCCGATCACCGCACGGCCGCTCCGGGTGCGCATCCGAACCAGAAAACCATGAGTCCGCTTGCGCCGCCGGTTGTTGGGCTGAAACGTCCGCTTCACGTTGCACCTTTTTCCTTGACAGTTTTTGACTTCGGCCGCCCGTCGTCGACGGACACTTTCGGCATCCTTGCGGAAACCGAGCCGGGCAAGTGCGTAAACCTAGACGAGAAAACGATCTCCGTCAATAGCAGGGCGCCAGGGCGCCGCTCTGACGAAGATAAGCAGGAATGGCGGAGAGGGTGGGATTCGAACCCACGGACCGAGGATTACCCGGTCAACGGTTTTCGAGACCGTCCCATTCGACCGCTCTGGCACCTCTCCGGTAATAACTCTTGGCGGTGAGGGTGGGATTCGAACCCACGGTAGAGTTTCCCCTACACACGCTTTCCAAGCGTGCTCCTTAAGCCACTCGGACACCTCACCCACGGCTTGTAATGAACCCTACCTGGCCCGCAGTCGGGCGAAGAATTGGCGGAGTACCTCTCCGCATTCCTCTTCCAGCACACCATCGACTACATCGAGTCGATGGTTCAACCGAGCATCCTTCACCAGATTGCCTAGACTACCGCAGTAACCGGCTTTCGGGTCCGAAGCACCGAAAACCAAACGCTCGACACGGCTCGCGACCAGGGCTCCCGCGCACATCGCGCACGGTTCGAGGGTGACGTAGAGGGTGCACCCCGTCAACCGCCAGCCGCCGACCCGTTGCGCCGCCTCGCGAATCGCCAGGATCTCGGCGTGACCCAAAGGGTCGCCGTCGGTCTCCCGCCGATTGTAACCGCGCCCCACCACCTCGCCGCCGCGGACGATCACCGCGCCGACCGGAACTTCGCCGAGCGCCTCCGCCCTACGCGCCTCGACCAGCGCCTGCTCCATCCATCCTCGATCTTCAAGCCCTGAAGGAGCATCCATCCCGCGTTCCTCGGCCAACGAGCGGCGCATCTTATTCGATCTCCCTGCCCGGGTAAACAGCTGCCCGCCCACCTCAGATGCGGCCAGATGCCGATCGGGCCAATTCTTGGCCGGCCGCTGCGGGGGTTGCCTGGTACCACGGATAAAAAAAGCCAACCATGGCAGGCCAACAGCCAACCCTGCCAGACCAAACTGCCAACCATGCCAGACGAAAGGGCGGGGGAACCTAAGCCGCCCTTTGCCTTGGCCAGACTTGGTGAAGATCCGGGGTTCGAAGCTTTGAGGAGATCCTTTCCTTGGTGGGCGCGCCAAATCCGGTGCCCGAGGAAGCCGTTGGGCGGCGCGCCTAGCCCGCAGCGCCCGATTCGGGCCCGGGCCGCCACCCGGTTCGCTCGATCGCCAGGGCCAGTTCGCGAGCCATCGCGACGGTCGCCGCTTCGCGCTCGACGGCTGCAACGAACAGGCGGTAGGCGGCGAGAGCTTCGCGTTGTAGGCCGAGCGCGTCGAAGATCGGACCCATCGCGCGGACGAGGGTGCGGATCTTTTCGGTACGGTCTTCGAGCAGCAGGATCTCGGCCTCGTGCAGGCCGACGAGCGCCGCGTCCACCGGCAGAGAAAGGGCGGTGAACTCCGCGCGGACCCAGGCCATTTCGGTGAGAGCCTCCAGACGGCGCCCGGAGTCCGCTTGGACGGCCGCCTCAAGCCAGCGGAGGCGCAGTTTGTCGAGGTGATTGTTCAGCTCCGCGGTGATTCGCCGCAGCTCGGGCAGCCTCAGCTCCGCTTCGGCGACGCGGTGCAGCTGGATCAGGTTCTTGACCGTGTTGAAATGATGTATGCAGCGGAAGCGCGCGCCTCCATCGCCCCGCTCGATCGCCGGCCGAGCCTCTTCCAGTGCGAGCAGCGCCCGGTCGGGCCGGCCGTCCTGCTCCAGGGTGGTTGCTTGGTTCAATAGGATTCTTGTCCGGGTGGCGGGCTCACAGATCGCGAGCGCCCGGTCCAATAGGCCGAGTGCCCGGCCGAAGTCCCCCCGGTTGCGGCGGAGGGACGCTTCAAGGTCGAGCGCCCGCGCCTCGTCGAACCATCCGGGGGCCACCTCGCCCGCCTCGGCGTACAACGCCCGCGAGCGCGCGAACGCGGCTTCGGCCGCTGGCACTTCGTTCGCGACCCGCCGGGCGTTGCCGAGGAAGCTCCAGGCGTAGCCCTGTCCCTTTGCGCGTTTCATACCTGACCCGGTCAGCCGGTCGGCGACGCGCAGCGCCAGCTGCGCCCAGGCCAGTGCGTCTTCGGCGCTCTTCGCGGCTGCGGCAACGCTCTCTTCGCAGAGCCTTTCGCAAAGCGCGGCGCCGCGATACCGACGCCCTTGCCGACGACGAACCGCCGCTCGTCGTCCGAACGCGAAGCGAGCCGCTGGAACAGCGCCTCCGCCTCGATCCGCTGATCCGCGGGGGAGGCCGCCTCGATCTCCTCCTCCCCGCCACCGACCGCCGCGAGGACGGTGAGGGCCGGGGCGAGGTGGGCGGCAAACCGGCTCGCCAGCTCTGCGGCCAGGTCGTCTGCCCGGTCGGCGGCGCTCTCGATCGGCCCGCGATGCGAGCGCTGGAGTACCCGGTAGGAGGCGACGAACTGCTCGACGAAAGGAAGGCGCCCTTCCGTGGCGGTGGAGATGCGATCCATCAAGCTCGGCGGCGGCGACTCCGCCCCATCCCTTTCGGCGCGCGAGACAGTGCTCGGCGCGGTTCGTAACCGTTCGGCCAGATCCGCTTGCGACCACCCTTCAACCGCCCTAGCCGTCTGAATCACCGCCGGTGCATCGTTCCGAGGGCTCAAAGGAACCTCCTTCCCATCCCTGGCGCGCGACGCCGCTGCACGTCGCTTGCAAACGGCGCAACAATCGGTTCAACGGACACTTTCATTTTCGTGGGGTTCCGGCCGGCAGTCCCGCCGACCGACCGCCCTCGAAACCCAAGGAGACCCTCATGAACCGCTCTCCGCACCGCCATTTTACTTGCATCGTCGCCGGTTTACTGCTCGGCCTGGCACTCCTCGCCGGACCCGCCGGGGCCGCGCCGAAGGATTGGGCCCTGTTCTCTTCCCCTTGGAGCCTGCTATCGAGGCTCTGGGCGGAGATTGCGTTGATCGCTGACCCGAACGGCTGGACCGTACCGAGCCACGTAACCGGCAACATTGGCCTGGAGATGGATCCAAACGGCCGGCCGGCCGCGAACCCCGGCTCGCAGAACATCGGCCTCGAAATGGAACCGGACGGCGCACCCCACCATTGATTCATCTACCTGTTATTCATCTACCTGCGCGACGCGGCAGCCGGCAGAGCGCGCGGGCCGCCTCGCGCGCCAAGGCGACCGTTGCCGCCTCGCACTTCACCGCTTCGAGGAACAGCCGCACCGCAGCGAGCGATTCGCGCTCGAGGCCCAGCGCATCGAAGATCGGATGCATCTCCTGCACCAGCCCCTGGACCGCCCTGTTCCGCGCCCCGCGAAGCAGAACCTGCGCTTCGTACAGACCGGCCAGCGCGGCATCCACCGGCAAGCTTCGATCAACAAACTCCCGCCGCACCGCGCCAAGCTCGGCCAACGCTTCGCTCCATCGCCCCAGGTCGGCCTCGACCACCGCCGCCATCCAACGCACGCGCAACGTATCCAGGTCGTCGTCGATCGCCAGGAGCCTCAATTCCGGCAAGAATGCCTCCGCCTCCTCGGGCCGCCCCAGGTGGATCAGGTTCTTGACCAGGTTGAACCGCAACACCCGGAGCGACCGGGACTCCCCCTCGCCCCGCTCGATCGCGGGTCGGGCTTCGGTCAGGGCGGCGAGCGCCATTTCCGGCTGGCCCTCCTGCTCCAAGGTCGCCGCCTGGATCAGCAGGAGCCGAGTCCGGGAAGCGGGCCACCCGACTTCCAGCGCCTGTTCGAGCAGGACCAACGCCTCCCCGTGGCGCCCCTGATTGCGCCGCAGCGAAGCTTCCAGGTCGAGCGGTCGGGCGGGGTCGAAAAACTCCTTCTCTTCGGCCGGCCCTTCCGGCCGGATCTCGCGGCTTCGCGCGAACGCCGCGTCCGCCTTGGCCAACGCGTTGCTGACCCGGTGGGCGTTGCCGACGAACGCCCAGGCCTGGGAGAGGCGCCCGGCGCGCTGGCGCGCCGTGCCGGGAGCCCGCTCGGCAACTTCAAGCGCCAGGGCGGCCAGCTCGACAGCATCTTGGGCATGGCGGGCGGCGGCCTTGACGCTCTCCTCGCACAGCCGGGCGATCAGCGCCGGGGTGAGAAGCTCGTCGCAGGTCTCGATCGCGAGCACCCGCTCGGCGGTGGAGTTCGCGGCCAGGTCGTGCCAGAGTTGGGCGGCGTCCTCCTTCGCTTCTTCCACCTCGATCGCCCGGAGCCGCTCTTCGAGGAACGCGCGGGCGTCGCGAACCGCCGCGTTGATTTCCTTCGCGAGCCGGGCGCGGCGCCGGGTGCCGCCGGGCGATCGTGACCCCGCGGCTTCCCGCGCCTGGCGCTCGGCCACGAGCGTCACCAGATGGACGGCGGCCTCGACCTCTTCGTCGGTGACTTTGAGGATCGCTTTCGCCACCGCCTGGCGCTCCTCGGTCATCTCGGAAAGTCCCGCTTCGATGCGCCAGAGAGTAGTGCGCGAAAGGCTTTCGGCCTGAAACTGCGCGATCGACAGCCATCCCGGCGACATCCGTGCCGACTGCTTCAAGACAAAACCAGACAAAACCATCACGGTAGTCGTAGGCTACAGCTAGAGGCAAGCCGAGATTGGAGGGCTGAGAGTTATGTGCAGGCGTGCGGCGTGGCTTGGTTTTCTTCTACCGCTTCTCGCGGGTGCCGCTGCCGTTAACGCTCAGACGTCCACTCTCTCGGCGACGGCCGACACCTACCTCAGGAGCGGCAGCCCCAATCAGAATCAAGGGAGCGAGTCCCTCTTGCGAGTCCAGTCGAGCGGCAACAATCGCTCGCTGGTGCGTTTTGACCCGGCGGCGATCACCACCGCGGTTGGAAGTGGAAACTTGGTCGGCGCACGGTTGGAGTTCTACCTCCAAAGCAACGCCAACAACTGGAGCACCGAGGGCCGCACCGTGGATGCCCACCGGCTCACGGCGAACTGGACCGAGGCCGGGGCCACCTGGAACTGCGGGGTCGACTCGATCCCGAGCAACAGCAGTCCCAACTGTGCCACCCAGTGGGCGGGCGGGCAGTTCGCGGAAGAGCCTTCGGACACGGTCCTGCACACCAACGGCCTCACCGGCTGGATCCAGTTCGACGTCACCGCCGACGTCCTCGCCTTCCTCTCGGGCACCCAGAATTTCGGCTGGATCGTCAAGAAGACCGAGGAAGGTCAGAACGGGCAGGTCGAGTACACGTCCCGCCAGGGCGCGGCCGATCACTCGCCGCGGCTCGTCCTGGTGGTAGAGAGCGCGTCCTTCGATCAAGTTCCGCCTTCCCTCGCGATTACGGCTCCCGGTCGGACCGTGCTGGTCAACGAGCCCTCGCCGACAGTGATGGTGGCCTACCGCGACGGCGGCTCGGGGGTAGACCCTGCCAGCTTCCAGTTGCTGATCGATGGGCAGGACGCCACCCCGGACTGCACCGTCGGAACGCAATCGGCTACCTGTCATCCGGCACCCCTGGCGGCAGGCAACCACGCGCTTCAGGCTCGGCTGCGCGACCACGCGGGTAACCTGGCGCAGGCGAGTTTCAGCTTCCAGCTCCTCCTGGGCTCCGGCCCGCATCTGGTGACGCTCCAGGCGGCAGGGGACACCTACCTGCGGAAGGGAGAGTCCAATCAGAACCAGGGAGCGGAGTCGATCCTGCGCATCCAGCAGAGTGGTACCAACCGTGCCCTGGTCCAGTTCGATCCCCAGAGCCTGGCCACCACGCTCTCTGGAGCCACCCTGGTCTCGGCCACACTTGAGCTGCACATCGAGAGCAACGGCCGCAACTGGGGCACCCAAGGCCGAACGGTGGATGCCCATCGCGTAACGGCGCCCTGGACGGAGATGGGATCTACCTGGAACTGCCCGACCGACTCCAACCCGGCCAACCAGCAGGCGGACTGCGCGGCGCAATGGACCGGCGGAAGCTTTGCGCCAACCGCAACCGCCAGTGTGCTCCACACGAAGGACCTCGAAGGTTGGGTGAGCTTCAACGTCACCGCCGACGTAGCCGCCTTCCTTTCCGGTTCACCGAACTATGGCTGGCTACTCAAAAAAACGAAGGAGAGCCAGAGCGGTCGGATGAATTACGACTCCCGTCAAGGCACGGCAAGCGAGGGGCCGCGGCTGGTGATGGTGTTCCAAGCCTCGAACGGAGCCGACACCACACCGCCCGCCGTCGCCATCACGGCCCCCGCCGCCGGTATCTATTCAGCCACCGGTACGCCCACCCTGACCGCCTCCTTCTCGGACGCCGACTCGGGCGTCAACCTCGGCAGCGTGCGCCTGCTTCTGGAAGACGTCGACCGGACGGCGGAGGCGCAGGTGACGGCCACGGGCCTCACCTGGACCTCGCCGCAGCCCCTGAGCGACGGATCTCACGCGGCGACGATCCGCGTCTCCGACCTGGCAGGCAACGCGAGCCAAGCGGAATCGCAGCTCCTCGTGGACGCCTCGCCGCCCGCCCTCTCCATCGTGGCCCCGCAGGAGGAGCTGTTGACCGAGGAGCCGGCCATCGAGGTCGTCGTCCTCCTCGGCGACTCCTTTTCGGGGCTCGATTCGGCGACCTTCACGCTCGCCGTCGACGGTGCCCCTTTCCACTCCTCCTGCATCTTCCTCGGCGAGCAGGCGGTCTGCCAGACTCCCCCCCTCGCTTCGGGCGAGCGCTCGATCGAAGCCTCCGTGCGGGACCGCGCCGGGCACTTGGCGAGCGCTTCGAGGCTGCTGCGCCTGACGGTCGATCGGAACCCTCCGGCGCTGGCCCTTCTCTCTCCGGTCGATGGCAGCTCGGTGAAGACCCCCTCGGTCACGGTGAGCGGCACGGTCAGCGACGACGGCACGGTGACTTCCGTCGAGGTGAACGGGGCTCCAGCCACAGTAGCGGGAGGAACCTTCTCGCGGAGCGTGTCGCTCGAGCGCGGCTCGAACGGCCTCCTGATCGTCGCAACCGACGCGATAGGGCGACATAGCGAGATCCTGGCGCAAGTGAGGTTCGACGACGTGGCTCCGATCCTTGAGATCGAGAGTCCGCGGGCCGGAGCGACCTCGAACTTCGCTTCGCAGCAGGTGAGCGGCAGGGTGCGCGACGTGAGCGCGATCGCCTCCCTCTCGCTCGCCGGCAGCCCCATCCCGCTGACGGCGGACGGCTTCTCGACCCAGGTGGCCCTCGCCGAGGGTTCGAACGTCTTCGAGCTACGGGCCGAGGATGCGGCGGGGAACGTCGCCACCGCATCGATCGAGGTCACCCGCTTTACCCTGCCCGAGGTTTTGATCACGGCCCCGGAGGACCTGGCCTTCGTCGCGCGGACGACCGTCGACGTCGCGGGGACGGTCGACGATCCGGCGGCGTCGGTCAGCGTCAACGGCATCGCGGCGACGGTCTCCGGCACCGCGTTCCTCGCCCAGGGGGTCGCGCTGATCGAAGGGGGCAACCTCCTCACCGCGACGGCGACGAGCTCCCAGGGGCACGTCGCGACCGCCCATGTGCAGGTGGTGCGCGACACGACGGCCCCGCGCCTCGCCGTCCATTCTCCCCGCGAGGGGGAGGAGTTCTTCGAGAGCGCGGTGACCGTCTCGGGGATGGTGAACGACATCGTGGCCGGCACGGTGAACCTGAGCGAGGCCAGGGTCTCCGTCAACGGCGTCGCGGCCGAGGTGGCGAACCGGGCCTTCCTGGCCCGTGGAGTGCCGCTCGCGCCGGGGGCGAACACGCTGCAGGTGGAGGCGATCGACGCGACGGGCAACGTCGGGCGCGCGACCGTCCACGTCACCTACCAGACGGCGGCCGAAGCTCGCCTGCGAAGCGTCTCCGGCGACCTGCAATCGGCGATCGCCGGAACGCTTTTGCCGCAGCCGTTGCGGGTCCGGCTCGTTGACGCCGCGGGCTTAGGCCTGGCCGGCAAGCCGGTACTGTTCAAGGTCAAGGGGAACGACGGTTCCCTCGCGGGCGGCAAGCGGCAGCTCATGGTGACGAGCGACGCGACTGGCAACGCCGAGACCACGTTCAAGCTCGGCACCCGGTCTGGTGTGGGCAACCAGACGGTCGAAGCCCTGGCGGTCGGATTCTCGGGGCCGGTCGTCTTCCGGGCGACCGCCCTGCCGGGCGCCCCGGCCCTCATCGTCGTCGATTCGGGCGATCACCAGGTGGGGAGCGCCGGCCGGATGCTCCCCCGCCCGCTCGTCGCGGTCGTGACCGACAGCGGTTTCAACCGGCTGCCCGGCGTCACCGTCCGCTTCGCCGTGGTCAAGGGGGAGGGGGAGTTCGAAGGGGGATTTCGCGAGGCCGTGGCAACGACCGACAGCGACGGCCGCGCGATCGTGGGCTACCGCCTCGATCCGTCCGAAGGGGTGTCGAACAACGTTGTGGAGGCGCGGATTGCCGCGCTGCCGGCCGGCCCCGCCGCGGGCTTCACGGCTACCGGCTGGGCGGCTGGCGATCCGGCCGCGACCGCCATTCGCGGCGTCGTCCTCGACAACACCAACCGGCCGGTGCCGGGGGTCACCCTGCGGATTAAGGGATATCCCCACACGGCGCAGACCGACGCGGCCGGCACCTTCCGGATCGGCGGCGCGCCGGTCGGCACCCTCTACCTGATCGTCGACGGCTCGACCGCGGATCGCCCGGGCTCCTGGCCGGATCTGGAGTTCGTGGTGACGACCATCCCCGGACGCGAGATCGATGTCGGCATGCCGGTCTACCTGCTGCCGATCGACCTCTCGAACGGCATTGTCGTCGACGAGACGCGGGCCGGCACCCTGCGTCTCCCCGAGGTCCCCGGGTTTGCGCTGGAGATCGCGCCCGGATCGGTGACCTTCCCCAGCGGCTCGCGCAGCGGCGTGGTGAGCGTGACGGTCGTCCATTCCGACAAGATACCGATGGTGCCGAATTTCGGCCAGCAGCCCCGACTCATCGTGACCATCCAGCCGGCCGGAGCCCGCTTCGAGCCGCCGGCCCGCTTGACCCTGCCCAACCTCGAGGGGCTGGCGCCGGGATCGGTGACCGAGCTCTACAGCTTCGACCACGACCTGGGGCACTTCGTCAGCATTGGACCGGCGACGATCACCGAGGACGGCACCTCGATCGTGTCGAACCCCGGGGTCGGCATCATCAAGGCCGGCTGGCACTGCGGCGGGACGCCCGGGTCCACCGGCTCCTCGGAAGACTGCCCGACCTGCCACTCCTGCACCCTCAACTGGTGTACGGCCGACGATGCCCAGCCCTGCTCCCTTTCCGACCCATGCAAAACGAACCCGCGCTGCCGAGGAGGGAAGTGCGCCGGCGACGACGTTACGGTCACCTCGATCGGGGGAGATTGTTTCGGCGAGGTGGGCCGGTCCGTGACCTTCACCGCCGAATCCAACGCGCCCGACAAGCTGGAGTGGCAGGGGTCGCCCGACGCCAATCCGGCCGAAGGCTCGGGCGGCAATTACACGACGATCTTCCCCTCCCCCGGCTACAAGTCGGTCAGCGCCGGCTGCCCGACGGGCGACTCGAAGGGGAAGTCGCTCCGCGTGCTGGAGTCGTGCAGCGGCGGCCCGCCGACACCGCAGTGGGAAAAGGTCGCCGGGAGCGCCGCCTGCTACGGTGCGACCGTACCGGTCACCGTCGTCACCAAGCCCAAGGAGTGCGCCCGCTCGGGGAAGATCTGCTCGCAGCTGGAGATGTTGAAGATGCAGTTCTCTCGCGAGGTGGCGGGCGATTGCGGCATCGACATCCCCGAGGCGGGCTCACAGGCGGTCACCGACGCCATCGCCGCGAACGATTGCACCGCGCTGATCGACGACCTCACGCCGTCGACGCCCAGCTCGGCCTTGCTAGGAGCCCCGCCCAGGACGAAATACTGGGTGGAGGCGCTCACGGTCGCGCACGAGCAGTACCATGAAGACCAGCATCTGCGGCCGCTGGTCGAAATGCAGTTCGTGCCGGCCGTTACGGCCCTCCTGCAGGGCGACCAGTTCTGCGGCAGCGGCTGCGGCGCGCCGAATTTCGGCAACCTGGAGGCGGAGGTCAAACGCGTCTGGAGCGAGAAGATCAGCGGGCCTTGGAACGAGAAGCAGGCGCGCGACGCCCGCGAGCAGGACGCCTACGCCGCCGACGCCCTCAAGTACAACGCCCTGGTCGCGGGGATCCGCGCCCGTTGCACCCCTCCTCCGGTAGGCCCGCCATGAGAAGACTGACCGTCGTCCTCGTAGCCCTCACACTGCTCGGAGCGCCGAGCGCGGCGTTCTCGAGCGAGCTGAGCCGCGCCTTCGAGCGCGAGCTCGCCGCCGACGGGTTCGCCACCGACGACGCCGGACTCCGCGCCCTCGTCCGCTCCGAGAGCGCGCCGGAGGATGCCCGTTCGAAGGCCGCGATGCTCCTCGGCTACCGCGGGGTGAAGGAGGCCGGTGAGGACGTCCGGGCCGCCCTCGCCACCCTGCCTTCGAGCAGCTCGGAGCGAACGCCGATGGCAACCGCCCTCTCCTACCTCGACCCCGTCCGTTACGAGCCGGTGATCGTCGAGACCGCCGGCCAGGTCGACCTGCAAAACCGGGTCTACCTCGCCGCGAGCCTCGCCAGGCAGGGGCGGTTCGCGCTCTATCCCGTCCTGGTCTCCGCCGCCCTCGAGGCCGGCGACTGGCTGACGCCGCATACCGCTCTCTGGAACCTGGTGCAGCTCGCCAAGTTCCCGCCCGCCGTTCCGCTCGATCCCGATCCCTTCCGGGTGATCCTTGGTGAGGTCACCGCCCAACGGGGGACCGCGCCCGGCGAGAACCGGCCGGCGGCGGCGCGGATCCGCCTGGAGGCCGTCCTCGCCGTGCCCGATGTGCTCTGTCAGGTCCCCAGCGAGGAGCGGGCGGCGGCGGCCCTCACCGCCCTGCGAGGGGCGGCGGAGAGCGATCCGGCGAGCGAGGTGCGGGAGGCGGCAGCAGTCGGGCTCGATACGATGCTGGACGGTCTGCTCATCGGTCGCTGGCTTCCCTATTGCGCCGATCCCGGCGAAAGCCTGTCGATCAACTTCCGCGTACATGGCCGCCCGTACGACGACGAAAGCCTGCGGGCGCTCCTCAGATCCCCGCGCGAGCCGGTGGAGGACCGGGTGACCGCGGCCAGGCTCCTCGCCTTTCGGGGGGTCACGGGCGCGGCGCCCGACGTGCGCGCGGCGTTGCTCGGCTCGGCTTTCCCGGACCGCGATCTGGCAATCCTGGCGCACGCGCTCCTGCGGCTCGGAGGCGCGGAGGCGGTCAAGACCGTGGTGGAGACCGCCGCCCGGCTCAAGGAGCCCACGCTGAAATTCTACCTGGCCCAGGATCTCGCAGGGAAAGGCGAGCCGGCGCTCTACGATTTGCTGCTCGGCGGCCTGGCGAAGGGGAGCCCGGTCGAGCGCCTCGTCGCCCTGAGCGCGGTGGGAGCGCTCGCGGAACGCGTAGAGGCCGGAAGGCTCACGCCGAGCCCGGTGCGGATCCTGATCGGCCAGCTCGCCGCGGGTCAGGCGCCGCTCCGCGTCGCGGCGTCGCGCGGCCTGGCGGGCGCTCGCTACGCAACCGAGAAGCTGCGCGGGGAAGCAGTGCAGGCGCTGCGCAAGGCGGCGGAAGGAGATCCCGCGTTGGACGTGAAGCAGGCCGCGGCCGAAGCGATCAAGGCTCTCGAGGAGCGCTTGCGCGATCCTCGGGTGGAAGGCGAGCGATGATGGGGCGGCGGCGAGCCGTCTGCCACGGCTGCCCGACCGGAGAAGGGGAAGTCGCGCCGCGTACTTCCTCCGATAGGCCCGCCATGAGAAGACTGACCGTCGTCCTCCTTTTCTTCACGCTGCTCGGAGCCCCGAGCGCGGCGTTCTCGGGCGAACTGCGCCGCGAGTTCGAGCGCGAGCTCGCGGCCGACGGGTTCGCCACCGACGACGCCGGACTCCGCGCCCTCGTCCGCTTCGAGGAGGCGCCGGAGGATGCCCGATCGAAGGCCGCGCTGCTGCTGGCCCTGCGCGGGGTGAAGGAGGCTGGCGAGGACGTCCGGGCCGCCCTCGCCACCCTGCCTTCGAGCAGCTCGGAGCGAACGGCGATGGCAACGGCCCTCGCCTACCTCGACCCCGTCCGCTACGAGCCGGTGATCGTCGAGATCGCCGGCCAGGTCGACCTGCGGCACCGGGTCAACCTCGCCGCGAGCCTTTCCGAGCAGGGGCGGTTCGCGCTGTATCCCGTCCTGGTCTCCGCCGCCCTCGAGGCCGGCGACTGGCAGACGCCGCACACCGCTCTCTGGACCCTGGTGCAGCTCGCCAAGAGGCCGCCCGCCGTTCCGCTCGACCCCGATCCCTTCCGGGTGATCCTTGGAGAGGTCACCGCCCAACGCGCCTCAGGTTCCCAGGCCAACCGGCCGGCCGCGGCGGGCATCCGGCTGGAGGCCGTCAGCGCTGTTCCCGAGGTGCTCTGTCACACCTCCAACGAGGAGCGGGCGGTGGCGGCCCTCACCGCCCTGCGAGGGGCGGCGGGGAGCGATCCGGCGAGCGAGGTGCGGGAGGCGGCCGCCGCCGGGCTCGAGACGCTCGCGGACGGCCTGCTCATCGGTCGCTGGCCTCCCTATTGCGGCGACCCCGGCGAAAGCCTCTCGACCCACTTGCGGGTGCGTGGCCGCCCGGTCGACGACGAAAACCTGCGGGCGCTCCTCAGGTCCCCGCGCGAGCCGGTGGAGTACCGGGTGGCCGCGGCCAGGCTCCTCGGCTTTCGGGGGGTCGCGGCCGCGGCGCCCGACCTGCGTGCGGCGCTGCTCGGCTCGGGCTTCCCGGACCGCGACCTGGCAATCCTGGCGCACGCCCTCCTGCGACTCGGAGGCGCGGAGTCGGTCAAGATCGTGGTGGAGACCGCCGCCCGGCTCAAGGACCCCACGCTGAAATTCTACCTGGCCCAGGATCTCGCCGGGAGAGGCGAGCCGGCGCTCTACGATCTGCTGCTCGTCGGCGTGGCGAAGGGGAACCCGGTCGAGCGCCACTTCGCGCTGAGCGCTGTAGCCGCGCTCGCGGAGCGCGTGGAGGCCGGAAGGCTCACGCCAAGCCCGGTGCGGGTCCTGATCGGCCAGCTCACCGAGGGCCAGCCGCCGCTCCGCGTCGCGGCGTCGCGCGGCCTGGCGGGCGCTCGCTACGCAACCGAAAAGCTGCGCGGGGAAGCGGTGCAGGCGCTGCGCAAGGCTGCGGCAGGAGATCCCGCGCTGGACGTGAAGCAGGCCGCGGCCGAAGCGATCAAGGCTCTCGAGGAGCGTTTGCGCGATCCTCGGGTGGAAGGCGAGCGATGAGGGGGCAACGGCGAGCCGCCTGCCACGGTGCCCTCTGGATCGCGGGGTGTCTCGCTGTGGCGGCACCCTGTCCGGCCCAGCTCGACAACACCTGCACCGTCTCAGCCCTCAACCGCTCGGCCCGCGTGCAGCCGGACGGCTCCTGGGTCCTCCCCAATATCCCGGCCAACCAGGGGCAGGTGCGCATCCGCGCCACCTGCGTCGACCAAGGGGTGGTCCGCTCCGGGCAGTCGGACTGGATCACCGTGCCGGCCAACGCGGCGCGCCACGTCGAGGAGATCAACTTCGACGCTCCGGCGCCGATCCCCTCAAAACTGGTTCTTGCGGCTCCGCAGACGATCCTCACCTCGGCGGGGCAGACCGTCCAGCTCACGGCGACGGCCACGCTGCCGGACGGCTCTACGTCCGACGTGAGCGCGGGCGCCGCCGGCACCGGGTACCTGTCGAGCAACCCGGCGATCGCGACCGTCGGCCCGAATGGGCTGGTCACCGCCCTGGTGAGCGGCAACGTCCTGGTGAGCGCCCTCAACGACGGGGCGCTGGGAGTGGTGCAGCTCCAGATCGTGCTTTCTGGCGACTCCGACGGCGACGGCCTCCCCGACGATTTCGAACTCGCCAACGGCCTCGACCCGAACGACCCGGTCGATGCGCTCGACGACCCGGATGGCGACGGACTCTCGACGGCGGCCGAGATCCAGGATGGCCTCGACCCGTTCAAGGCCGACACGGACGGCGACGGCCTGCTCGATGGCGAGGAGGTATATCGATACCTCACCAACCCGCTGCTCTTCGACACCGACGGTGATGGCGTAGGCGACGGCCTGGAAATCCAGAGCGGCAGCGATCCGCTCGATCCGGCGAGTTTGAATTTGGCGACGATCCTGACATCGCTCACGGCTACGCCAGGCGCTCTCCACCTCGAGTTCGATACCGTGGTGGGCGAGGCGTCTCAACGCCTGAGCGTCACCGGTCGGCTGATCGACGGCCGGACCATCGACCTGCGCTCTCGGAGCCGCGGCACCACCTATGTTTCGAACGATCTGGCCGTAGCCTCGTTCGGCACGGAGGACGGTCGGGTGTTCGCCGGCCAGGATGGGAGTGCCACGCTCACGGTGAGCAACAGCGGCAAGAGTGCGACGGTGGCGGTTCAGGTGACCACCTTCAGTCCCGGCCCGCTGGCATTTCTTTCGATCCCCGGTTTCCCGAACGGCGTAGACGTCGGCAGTACCGGCGCGGGCGATTTCGCCTACGTTGCGGCAGGATCGGCGGGCCTGGTCGTGGTCGACGTCTCGAACTTGTCGCAACCGCGGATCGTCGGTTCACTCGACACACCCGGAAACGCCAACGACCTGCGGGTCGTCGGCGATCTGGCCTACGTCGCCGACGGGACGAACGGACTGTTGATCGTCGACGTGGCGAATTCCGACGCGCCGGTCCTGCTCGGGCGGGCGAACACCCCCGGCAACGCGACCGACGTCGCGGTGCGCGGCGGTTTTGCCTATGTAGCCGATGGATCCGCGGGCCTCGCCGTGATCGACGTCGCAAACCCGAGGGTGCCGGTACTCCGCGGCCAGGTCGACACCCCGGGAAACGCTCGCGGTGTCGACGTCGCGGACGGTAACCGGGTCGTGGTTGCCGATGCCGAATCGGGAGTCGAAGTGATCGACGTCACAAACCCCGCAACTCCGACGATTCTCGGCGGGGTCCACACTCGCGGTTCCTTCTCGTCCGCCGCCGATGTCGGTGTACAGGGGACGCTAGCCTACGTGGCGGACGCCGCCGGCTTCACACTAGGCGGTCTCAAAGTGATCGATTTCCGGAACCCGAGGACTCCGGTGGTAATCGGAGCAACGTCTGACGGGTTCGCCCTCAATGGGATCGCGATTGAGGATGGGTTCGTGCTCGCGTCGGACTATTACTTCCTGAACAGCGTACCGGTATTCAACGTCGGAGATCCACAGGTTCCGACCTTCGCCGCGAGCCTGAACTTCGGCAACACCTTCGCATTTCGGGAGGTCAACGGCAACGGCGTTGCGGTCAGCAATGGTGCGGTGTTTCTGGTTGGCGTGGTCGGTCAGGTCATCGACAACGGTGGGGTCGGCTATGGTGGCTTACAAATCGGCCGTTATCGGTCGGCGCGTGACATAGCGGGCCTGGCGCCCGAGATAGCGATCATCACCCCGGCCTCGGGAGACGAAGTCCTGGCGCGTTCGACCGTTCGGGTACGGGCGACTGCCACCGATGACGTCCGCGTCGTTTCGGTGCGCTTCCAAGTCGACGGCATCCCGGTCGCGACCGACTGGAAGGCGCCGTACGAAGCGGACGTTAAGGCCCCCGGCGGGGGATCGATGGTGCTCACGGCCATCGCCACGGACTTAGGGGGCAATGAGACCACCTCGACTCCGGTCGAGGTCGCCGTGCTCGCGGACGAGAAGCCGACCGTGGCGATCCTGGCGCCTAACCCGGCTTCTCGCTGGGTCGAAGGTACGACGGTGAATATCGCGGTCGAAGCAACGGATGACCTTGGTGTGGCTTCGGTCGAGATCCGTTTCAACGGCTTGGCGCAAACGCGCACAAACCCTCCCTACCTCGTCTCCTTGACGATTCCCCTCGGCGTGAGCGAGGTGACGATCGAAGCGATCGCGCGCGATGCCACCGGTCATACGACAACGACCGGTCCGCGGAGCGTCCCGGTTCTCGCCGATCCACAGCCGATGGTGGCGATCTTGAGCCCCGCCGAGGGGGCGAGCGTCATCGAGGGCTCCCGGTTGAACGTCGGGATCGGTGCAATCGACGACCTCGCGGTACGGAGCGTGCGCCTGTTTGCCGATGACGTCCTGGTCGGGGCCGCCAGCTCGATCCCTTATGGCGTGACGTTCGAGGTTCCGCTGGGCGTGACGTTCGAGGTTCCGCTGGGCGCGACGCTCGTCCGCTTGCGCGCGGAAGCGACCGATTCGATCGGGCAGATCGGCAGTTCGGACGAGATCGCGGTGCCCGTTCGGCCGGATCCGATGACAACCGTCACCGGTCGGGCGGTCGACGACGGCGGATTTCCGGTAGGCGGGGCGAACGTGATGTGCCAAGGGGTACTCGGCACCACCCGCGCGGACGGTGGGTTTGCTCTCCCCGGGGTAAGTACCGTGATGGGGGACATCACTTGTTCGGTGTCGTCCGGAGAATCCGGTGCTTCAGAAAGCGGAGTCTCCGCCCCGCAGCCGCCGATACCTGGGGAGGAGACGCCGGTGGGCGACATCACGCTCACGGGAAAGATCCTCTACTTTTCTACCGGCGATCCCGCCAGCGAACTCGGCACCCCCGGAAGGTTGTATGCCTATACCAGCGACCGATCCGTTCCGGAGAGCGAGCCGTTGCCGCCTGACGGACTGCGGGCGATCGCCTTTTCTCCCACGGGCGAGCTGTTCGCACTGCGCAACCTGAGGCCGAACCAGGCGATTCTTAGGGCGGTCGGCACCGGTTCGACGAGCGAGTTGCTCCGGCTCGACCCAGATTCCGGCGAGATCTTGGCCAACATGGGGTCGATCCGCCTGGGCGCGACCGCCATCGGCCTGGACGATCTCGCCTGGAGCCCTTTGACCCACCAGCTGTACGGTCTCGACGTCGGGTTGTTTGGCGACTCCCGGCGCCTCTACACCCTCGATCCGGCGACCGCCGGGGCCACCCCCTTCGGCTCCTCTCTCTCGTTCGCGAACGCCGGACTCGCCGTAGGTCCGAACGGATTCTTCTACGTCTTCGGCCAGGAGAACGGCAGCAGCGAGGGCGGCGGCGTGCGCAACCGGTTGGTGGTGCTCGACGCCGTCGGCGTGATGGTTTCCGCCGCCTTCGTCGACGCCTATTCCGGCAGCGTTCAATCGTTTGTCTATCGGCCGGGTTGTTCGAGCCTGCTGTTCGCCGGCAACGGTACGATCTACGACCTCGACCTCGCCACTCTCGACGTAACCGCGGTCGCGACACCGGACCTCGAGTTGCCGCTCGATGAGCAACTGATCGGCCTCGATTTTCGGCCCATCACCGGCGCGCTCCAACCGACGACGCTCATCGGACGCCTGGTCGACGAGCGCGGCCTTGCCCTGCCGGGCGTCACCGTCGATACCTTGGGGGCATCGGCCCTCTCGGTCTCGGACGGCAGCTTCTCGATCGACGACCTCGGTGCGCGCACCCCAAGAATTCGGGTGGTGGCCCGAGCGTTCGGGGTGACCACGCTCTCACCGGCGCTCACCCCGGTAGCGGGAGGGGTCACCGATTTTGGCGACCTGGTCGCGGCTCCGCCCGCCGTGTGCGTGTCAGGAGACCTGGTCTACAGCGGTTGCCGTTCCGGCGCGGTCGCTCTGCCCTTCCCGCTTTTCCTCGACAACGGGGCCAATCTCCAGGCGACGGGTGATGGAATCACACCGGACTCGCTAGGGCATTTCTGCGCCCCGCTCCGCCACGGGATTCCTTACCTCCTGTACCGGACGGATCTCGACTGCAACGGTTCTCCTGCGTACTGCGTGGCTCCCTTGGCAGCCACCGGCCCGGGCTCCGCAGGGATCTGCAGCGACAGCTCGCCGGCCTGCGAAGACTTGGGGCAGGTGACGCTGTACTGTGCCGCTTTCGGCGGTTCGTAGGGCTATGGCAAAGCCGACGGAACCGGCGAATCTCGAAGGGCCGACCCGGCGCGGGATGCTGGCTGGCCTGGCCGCGGCGACCGTGGCGGCGCTCGCGCCATCCGCCACGGGGGCCAGCCCGAAGAAGGCAAAGAAGGCTGAACTCGCTCCCGATCCGGAACTCGACCGCGCCTACCAGGTGCGCGTCGACGCGGCACATCAGGCACGCTCGCTGGGACGAACCGCCCAGCGAGCGAACGGCGACGAGCAGGGGCCGACCGGCCGCCTGGCCTGCTTTTCCAAAGGCCTACCGCACGACTCGCGGTCGCGCGTCGATGACAAGGCGTACGACGTGCTGCTTCGCGCGCTCGCGAGCGGCAGACCTGAGGATTTCGAGACTGTTCCGCTCGGCGGTTTTGTCCGCCTGGCCAACCCTCAGGCCGCCTGGGCGCTCGGGCTGATCGGCCCCGCCCCCGCGCAGCTTTCCTGCCCCCCGGCGCCGAAACTTGCGAGCGCCGAGCAGGCGGGCGAACTGGTCGAACTCTATTGGCAGGCGCTGCTGCGCGACGTGCCCTTCGCCCACTATGGCGACCATCCGCTCGCCCGCGAGGCCGCCGCCGATCTGTCGCGCCTTTCGGACTACCGCGGCCCGCGCGAACGCGGCGCGGTGACCGCCAAGACTCTCTTTCGTGGCTCCCTGCCGGGGGACGTCTCCGGTCCCTACATCTCGCAGTTCTTGCTCAAACCGGTGCCGTACCTGCCCGCGATGATCGATCAGAAAATCCGCACGGCGGTGCCGGGGGTCGACTATCTGCTCGACCTACCCGACTGGTCAAAGATTCAGAATGGCGCTCTCGCCGGGGTCAACCGATTCGACTCGCAAACACGCTATCTGCGCAACGGCCGTGATCTGGGCGAGTATGTCCACCGCGATTTCTCCTACCAGCCCTACCTCTCCGCCTGCCTGATGGCGCTCAAATGGGGCACTCCGCCGGACGGCGGAAACCCCTACAAGCACTCGCGGACGCAAAGCGGGTTTTCGACCTTCGGCCAGCCCTACCTGCTCGCCCTGCTCGCGACGGTCACCCAGGCGGCGCTCGCCACCTGCTGGTACCAGAAATGGCGGGTACACCGGCGCCTGCGGCCCGAAGAGCTGGCCGGGCGCTGGGAGGCCAGCCGCCGCTTGGACGGCGCCCCGGTGCTTCCACTCCATGCCGATCTCGAGACTTCGAGCGCGGTCGCCGAGATTCGCCGCACCCATGATGGTTCCAGCCTGTTGCCCCAGGCGTACCCGGAAGGGTGCCCGATCCATCCGTCCTACCCTGCCGGCCACGCCGTGATCGCCGGCGCCTGCGTCTCCGCCCTCAAGGCGGTGCTCGACGAGAGGCACGTCGTGCCGGAACCGGTCGAAGCATCGGCCGAGGGTACCGAACTGCTCCCCTATCAGGGGCGGGAGCTCTCGGTAGGCGATGAACTCGACAAGCTCGCGGCCAACATCTCGCTCGGCCGGGGCTTCGCGGGTATCCACTGGCGCAGCGACACCACCGCTGGCCTCCTGCTCGGCGAGGAAGTCGCAATCCGGGTCCTGGCTGAAATGAAGGGGACCGGCAACGAGCTATTCCAGGGCTTCTCCCTGCACCGCTTCGACGGCCGTACCGTAGAGGTCTAGAGTTCCCGAAAAAGCATCGTTTTCTCGCCCACCGGTCGGGTAAAATCTTCCCGCGCGACACCACGGCTTTACAGCGCCCCGCCGAGAACATAGGATCGACTCCTTTCCGGCAGGGACCGACGAAGGGTTCGGGTCCTGTGCATCGATCCTCACCGAACCTCGTCAGGCCCGGAAGGGAGCAGCGATAAGGTTGGGCGATCGAGTGCCGCAGATCAACCGGAACCCTTCGTCAATCCCTGCCCCATACCCCAGCCCTTTTCGATACGACAGACATGGCCTATCAGGTTCTCGCCCGTAAATGGCGGCCCCAGGACTTTTCAAGCCTCGTCGGCCAGGAAGCCATCGTCACCGCGTTGCGTAATGCGCTGCGCGAAAAACGCATCGCCCAGGCGTACCTTTTCTCCGGCATCCGTGGCGTCGGCAAGACCACCGCGGCGAGAGTGCTGGCCAAGGCGCTCAACTGCGAGAAAAATTTCGGCGGCGACCCCTGCAATGAGTGTACGCCGTGCCGGGAGATCACCCGCGGCGGCGATCTCGACGTCATTGAGGTCGATGCCGCGACCTACTCCAAAGTGGAACAGGTCCGCGAGCTGACCGAAAGCCTGCGCTACGGCCCGGCACGCGACCGCTACAAGGTGGTGGTGCTGGACGAGATCCATCGCCTGTCCCGGCAGGCGTTTGACGCCCTGCTCAAGATCGTCGAGGAACCACCGCCCCATCTCGTCTTCATCTTCGCCACCACCGAGGCGGACTCGGTTCCGGTGACGATCCTCTCGCGCTGCCAGGAGTTCCGCTTCCGGCGCGTCCCGTCTCTGGAGGTCGCGGCACTCCTGCGCCGCATCTGCACCGACGAGGAAATCTCTACGAGCGACTCGGCCCTTCGCCTGATCGCCCGGGCCGGCGAGGGGAGCGTGCGCGACGCCGTGGCGCTGCTCGACCAACTCGCGACGTTCGGCAACCGTACGATCTCAGACGACGACGCGGTGCGCCTGCTCGGCGGGCTGGACACCGCCCTCTTCCATCGCCTGCTGGAGGCCATGCTGGTCGGAGACCGGACCGCCATCCGCGAAGCGGCTCGCCGAATCGAGGACGAAGGCTGGGACGCGAGAAACGTCTACGGCCAATTCCTCGCCTTTGGCAGAGACGCCCTCCATCTCGCCCTAGGCGGTGCGCCTTCCGCCGTTGATCTTCCGGAGGAGGAAGCCCAGGCTCTCGCCCAACTTGCCGAAACCGCCGGCTACGAAAACCTCCTCCGACTGCTCTCGCAGCTCCTCACCAGCGAACCCCTGGTCCGGCGTAGCGAGACCGGCGTCCTGGCCGTCGAGATCGCCTGGTTGCGGGCTGCTGAGTTACCGAAGCTCGTGCGGGTGGAGGAACTGCTCGCGGGAGGAGGATTGTCGCCCGTGGCCGCCGAACGGGCGACCGCTTCGTCGCCGATCCGGTCACCTCGTCCCGATCGTCCCGAATCGGCTCCCCCGCGAGCGGCGCCGACCCGCGCACCGGACATGCCTGCCGCCAGCTTGGCCCCGAGTGCCGGCCGAGAGCCTGCCGTGAGCGCGCCGAGCGCGACGGTCGCGACGCCCCCTGCCGCCGGGGAGCCGCTCGCGCGCTTTCTCGACGAGGTTCGCCAGCGTAAACCTCCGCTCGCCTCCCATCTCGACCGCGGGTCGCTCACCTACGAAGCCGGTGTGCTCACGATCACCTACGAGCCGGGCGACACTCAACTCCGCGATAGCTTGAATCGCGGTAGCAATCCTCAGATACTGCGGGACGCCGTCGGCGCCGTCTGGGGCACCGAGGTTGAATGGCGGGCCCTGGAAGGAGCGCCGGTCGCAACGCCTCGCGCCGACGTCGAAGCGCCAAAATCCGATTCCCCGCCTCCGGTCGATAACCCCACCGTCCAAACTCTCCTCGAGCTCTTCGGCGGCCAGATCGAAGCGCTCGACGAAAGCTAGACACTAGGGAGGAGCCTCCACGATGAGCAGCATGCGCCAACTGATGAAACAAGCCCAGGAGATGCAGGAACGACTGCAGCGCGAACTCGGCGAGACCACGGTCGAGTCGAGCGTCGGCGGCGGGATGGTGACCCTGGTGATGAATGGCCACAAGCAGCTCGTCTCGGCCAAAATCGACCCCGAGGTGCTCGATCCGGAAGATCCTTCCGTACTCGAAGACCTGATCGTCGCCGCGGTCAACGAAGCCGGTCGCAAGATCGAAGAAACCATGCAGGCCAAGGTCGGCTCCATGGCTTCGAGCCTTCCGGGCCTGTTCTAGCGCCACTCGTCTAGGAGGCCGATGTCCGACCCTCTTGCCCGCCTCGTCGGTGAGCTTTCTCGCCTGCCTTCGATCGGGCCGAAGACGGCCACCCGGCTCGCCCACCACCTTCTCAAGGTGTCCAAGCCGGAGGCCGAGGCGCTCGCGCGGGCGATCGTCGAGGTCAAGGAGCGGCTCTTCCACTGCTCCTTATGCAACGCGATCACAGCGGTCGAACCCTGCTCGATCTGTACCGACGCGGGGCGCGAGCGGGAGCGTATTTGCGTCGTGGAAGAGCCGTTCAACATCGCTCCCATCGAGCGGACCGGCGAGTTTCGCGGCCTCTACCACGTTCTTCTGGGAGCGCTCTCGCCGCATCGCGGGATCGGCCCGGACCGCCTCTCGATCGCCGGCCTGCTCGACCGACTCCCGGGCGTGGAAGAGGTGATCGTCGCTACCAACCCCAACGTCGAGGGCGAGGCGACCGCGCTCTACCTCGCCCGGCTACTCAAAGGACGCGGCGTTTTGGTGACCCGCCTCGCCTTCGGCATGCCGATCGGCGGCGACATCGAATACACCGACCAGGTAACGCTCGCGCGCTCTCTGTCCGGCCGCCGGGCGCTCTAGCCTCATGGTACACGCCTCGCGGCCTCCCAGGCTTTCCCGGGGTGACCTGCCGCCGCACATCGTGGTGGCGCCCCCTGGCCCTCGGTCCCGAGCGCACTCCGCCGAACTCGATCGCCACCTCGCTCCGGGAACCTCTACCGTCGTCGGCGGCGCGCCTTCCCTTGTTTGGGAGGAGGCGCTGGGCTCGAACGTGCTCGATGTCGACGGTAACCTCTTCGTCGATCTCACCGCCGGCTTCGGCGTGGCTTCGATCGGCCACCGCCGGCCCGAGATCGTCCTCGCGATCGCCGAACAGGCTGCCCTTCTGGTCCATGCTCTCGGTGACGTCTCCGCTCATCCCGGCAGGCTCGAACTCGCCCGGCGCCTAACCGACCACGCCCCCCTGCTCGCAACGGAAGGCGACAAGCAGGTCTTCTTCGCGGTGTCCGGGGCGGACGCGATCGAGATCGCACTCAAGACCGCTCTGGCAGCAACCGCCAAGCCGGGCATCGTCGCCTTTGATCCTGGCTATCACGGGCTGTCCCTCGGCGCGCTCGCCGTCACCTCGCGTCCGGCATTTCGGACGCCCTTCGCCGCCCACCTTCACCGTCACGTCGAGCGTTTCGCCTATGGCGGTGCGCTCG
>JBBRUC010000020.1:0-45287 GCA_038248205.1 Thermoanaerobaculia bacterium | reverse complement strand
GGTCAACAACCGCCCGTCGACGATCATCGGCGTGATGCCCCCCCGGTTCCAATTTCCCCAGAAATGCCTCGCCTGGACCCCCTTGGCGCTCGACCACTTCGACAATCCGCGCACCGACCGCGTGATGGGAATCTATGCCCGCCTGGCTCCCCAGGCGACTTTCGAGCAGGCCCGCGCCGAGGTCCAGGCCTTCGGCAAGAAACTCGCCGCCGACTTCTCCGAGGACAAAGGTTGGACCACCAGCATGCGAACGCTGCGGCGCGACATGGTCGGCAACGGCATGGAGCGGATGACGATCATCCTGATGGTCATGGTGGCCTTCGTCCTGCTGATCGCCTGCGCCAACGTGATGAACTTGTTCCTGTCGAAAATGAGTTCCCGCGGCCGTGAGCTTGCCGTACGCGCGGCGATCGGCGCGGATCGCCGTCGCCTGGTCCGCGAGGTCTTGATCGAGAGCGGCCTGGTCGGCCTGGGAGGCGGCCTGTTGGGAATCGGTTTGGCGCAATTCGGCGTGCGCTGGATGATGGCTTCGATCCCCGCGGACAATCAGCCTCCCTACTGGATTCAGATCGTCATCGACGGCCCGGTTCTGGCGTTTTCCGCCGCCGCCGCGATCGGCACTGGAATCCTGTTCGGTCTCATTCCGGCGCTTCAGGCGACCGGCAGAGACCTCCAGAGCGTGCTCAAGGCGGGCGGACGTTCGGAATCCGGCGGCCGGTCCTGGTTGCGCAAGTCGCTGGTGGTCGTTGAGCTGTGGCTGGCGCTCGTCCTACTGGTCGGGGCGGCCCTTATGATGCGCAGCTTCCTCGCGGTGCGCAACGCCGATCCGGGTTTTGCGCTGGACAAGATGATGACCCTCCGCATCTATCTGCCCGGCGAAACCTACGCCGCGCCCGAGGCCAAGAACCGGCGGGTCGAAGACATCGTTCGCCGCCTGGAGAGCCTGCCCGGCGTCGAGGCCGTGGCGGCCTCGAACCTGATCCCGCTGGGCGGCGGCGGCGCCGGGGGCACGATCGAGATCGCCGGCCATCCGGCTCAGCCGGGCCAAGAGCCCTTTAGCTATTGGGCCGGGGTGACGGCGCACTTTTTCGACGCGAGCGGCGTGAAGCTGCTCGCCGGCCGAATGTTTGCCGATTCCGAGGGGCTGCGCAAAGCGCCGCTCGCGGTGATCAACCAAGCGTTCGCCAAGAAACGCTGGCCGAAACAGAACCCGATCGGCCAACGCTTCCGGCTGCTGGACGAAGAGGGCAAACCGTGGATCACGGTGATCGGCCTGGTCCCCGATTTCTACTATGACGGCTTCGATACCGAAGACGAGGGGGTAAAGCCCGCGGCGTTCGTCCCCTACCTGTGGGCCGCGACGCCCAACACCGGCTTTTCCATCCGCACCGGCAGCCCGCCCGAGACGATCGCGCTCGCGGCCCGGCGGGAGATCCGCGACGCCGATCCCGGCCTGCCGGTGTTCGAGATCCAGAGCCTGCGGACGTTGTTTTTCTCCCGGATCTGGGATCAGCGGTTCTTCGGCGGCATGTTCTCGGTTTTCGCGGTGATCGCCCTCCTGCTCGCGGCGATCGGCGTCTACGGTGTTCTCTCCTACCTCGTCGGCCAGCGCAAGCGAGAGATCGGCATTCGCATGGCGCTCGGCGCTCAGCGCGGGCAAGTCGTCCGCCTGGTGGTCGGCCAAGGCGCGAAACTCGCGCTCTTCGGGCTCTACTTGGGCATCCCTACGGCGATTCTCCTGTCGCTCGGCCTCTCGAAGATCCTCTACGGCATCGAGCCCTACGACCCCGCTTCGCTCGTGGCGGTCTCAGTGCTACTTGCCGGCGTCGCGATCTTCGCGAGCTATCTGCCCGCCACCCGGGCGACGCAGGTCGATCCGGTCGAGGCGCTGCGCAGCGAGTGAGGCGCCCGGGCGGGCGCCTTGGGACTTATTTCTCTTCGCCCGGCGCCGGTTTCTTGCGCGGCGATTTCGGGGCGCGCTTGCGCTGGATCTGTGGCACGGGCTTTCAGCCCTTGTCTTTTTGGATCGACCCCGATTCCTAGGGCGTTGCCCTAGGCTATTATCGGGCGGGCCTTCGGCCCTTTTTTCCGGGGCGCGAAGGCTAGCTTCGAGAGAACCTTCGGCCCTATCCGTGGCGAAGCTCGCCCGAGCGACAAGCGTCGCAGTAAGACATCCTGAGCGCCAAAGGCGCGACACCATAATAGCCTGGGGCGAAGTCCCAGGACGGCAACCCGCCCGGTCAATCCCTGCGGTGTGGAGTTGCGCCAAGCCTATGCTTGACACGTCAACTATTGATCTGCAATGATCCGCCCGTGAACGATAGCGTACTCCAGCGGGAAATCCGCCAGAACCGGCCGTTCCGCTCGCTGGCCCAGGAAGCCATGCTCGGATTGATGCGCACGACCGACCTGATCCGCCGCACCTTCGGCCATGTGGTGGAGGGACAGGGGATCACGCTCCAGCAGTACAACGTCCTACGCATCCTGCGCGGCGCGGGCGATTCCGGTCTGCCGACCCTGGAGATCGGGTCGCGGATGATCGAGGAATCCCCCGGCATCACGCGCTTGATCGACCGGCTGGAGGCCAAGGGCTGGGTGCGCCGCGAGCGCTGCCCGAACGACCGGCGCCAGGTTCTTTGCTGGATCACCCCTGCCGGCCTCGCGGTGCTCGATTCGCTCGACGGGCCGATGGCCGAGGCCGACGACCGCGCGCTTTCCATGCTTTCGACCGACGACAAGAGGCAACTGATTCGGCTGCTCGACGCGATCCGCGCCGGCAGCCGGTGACACTACAACCGAAGGAGAAGGACATGAAGAAGCTACTCGCAGCTGCCGCGCTTTCCCTGCTCGCCGCCGGAATCCCGGCCTTGGCCGCCGAAACCTACAACGTCGACAAGACGCACTCGGAGGTCAGTTTCCGCGTCCGGCACTTGCTGGGCAAAGTCCCCGGGCGGTTCGACGATTTCTCGGGCACGATCCAGTTCGATGCCGCCAAGCCGGCCGACTCCTCCGTCGAGTTTACGATCAAGACGACCAGCATCAACACCGGCAATGACGATCGAGACAAGCACCTTCGGTCGGCCGACTTCTTCGACGTCGAGAAGTTCCCGGAGATCACCTTCAAGAGCACCGCGGTCAAGGAAGTCGCCAAGAACCGCTACCAGGTCACCGGCGCCTTCACCCTTCACGGCGTGACCAAGACGATCACCCTGCCGGTCGAGTATCTCGGCGAAGCGAAGATGGGCGAGACCGTCAAAGCCGGCTTTGCGACCGAGACGATGATCAACCGCAAGGACTACGGCATCGTCTGGAACAAGAACCTCGACAGCGGCAGCACGATCCTCGGCGAAGACGTAGAGATCGAGATCAACCTCGAAGTCAACAAGGCGAAGCCGGCCGAGATGAAGAAGTAACCGTCTCGTAGCGGTACCCTTAGACGACGAGAGGCGCCCGATTGCCGGGCGCCTCTTTTGTTTTTCCGTCGGGTTCCGTAGGGGACCGAACCCCGGGCCGCGCCCGGTGTCAATTTCGGGGTCAGCCGCGGGTGAGCGGCTTGTACTTGATCCGGTGCGGCTGATCGGCTTCGGCGCCGAGGCGGCGCTTGCGATCGGCCTCGTAGCCTTCGTAGTTGCCTTCGAACCAGACGACCTTCGAGTCGCCTTCGAAGGCGAGGATGTGGGTCGCGATCCGATCGAGGAACCAGCGATCGTGGGAGATCACGACCGCGCAGCCGGCGAATTCGAGCAGCGCGTTTTCCAGGCCGCGCAGGGTATCGACATCGAGGTCGTTGGTCGGCTCGTCGAGCAGCAGCAGGTTGCCGCCGGCCTTGAGCGTACGGGCCAGGTGAAGCCGGTTGCGCTCGCCGCCGGAGATGTCTTTCACCCGCTTTTGTTGATCCGCCCCTTTGAAGTTGAAGATCGAGGCGTAGGAGCGCGCCGGGACTTCGCGGTTGCCGAGCATGACGATGTCGCGCTTGTCCGAGATCGCTTCCCAGACCTGGGCTTCGGGGTCGAGATCCTCGCGGCTTTGGTCGACGTAGGCGATCTTGACCGTTTCGCCGATCCGCAGCTTGCCGCCGTCCGGCTCTTCTTGACCGACGATCATCCGGAACAGCGTGGTCTTGCCGGCGCCGTTCGGGCCGATCACGCCGACGATGCCGGCGGGGGGCAGGTTGAAGTCGAGAGCCTCGAACAGGAGTTTGTCGCCGAACGCCTTTTTAAGCCCCGTGGCCTCGACCACCAGGTCGCCCAGGCGCGGCCCGGGGGGGATGCGGATCTCGTTTGGATCGGCCCGCTTCTCGTACTCGTTCTGCTCGGCGAGCAGTTTTTCGTAGGAGGTCAAGCGCGCCTTGCCCTTGGCCTGCCGGGCGCGCGGGCTCATCCGAACCCATTCGAGTTCTCGTTCGAGCGAGCGGCGCTTGGCCGACTGCTGCTTTTCTTCCAGCACCAGCCGCTGTTCTTTCTGTTCGAGCCAGGAGGTGTAGTTGCCCTTCCAGGGAATCCCCTCGCCGCGATCGAGTTCTAGAATCCAGCCGGCGACGTTGTCGAGGAAGTAGCGGTCGTGGGTGATCGCGACCACCGTGCCCGGATACTCGGCCAGGTGATGCTCCAGCCAGGCGACCGATTCGGCGTCGAGGTGGTTGGTCGGTTCGTCGAGCAGCAGCAGATCGGGGCGCGAGAGCAGCAGCCGGCAGAGCGCCACCCGGCGGCGCTCGCCGCCGGACAGCGTGTCCACCGTGGCGTCGGCCGGCGGACAGCGCAGCGCGTCCATCGCGATTTCGAGCGTCCGGTCGAGTTCCCAGGCGTTGGCGTGGTCGATCGCGTCTTGCACCCGCGACTGCTCGGCGAGCAGCTTGTCCATCGCGTCGCTCGACATCTCTTCGCCGAAACTGGCGTTGATCTCGTCGAACCGGGTGAGCAGAGCGCGGGTCTCTGCGACTCCCTCTTCGACGTTTCCGAGCACGTCTTTGTTCGGGTCGAGCTGCGGCTCTTGGGAAAGGTAGCCGATCTTGGTTCCCTTGGCCGGCCAGGCCTCGCCGCCGAACTCGGTGATCACTCCCGCCATCACCTTGAGCAGGGTGCTCTTACCGGCGCCGTTACCACCCAGCACACCGATCTTCGCGCCGGGGTAAAACGACAGCCAGATTCCCTTCAGGACCTCGCGGTTCGGCGGATACATCTTCCGCAGGTCCTTCATTACATAGATGAATTGATCGGACATCAGAGCTTGAGCCACATCTTGGTCATGTCGTGCTGGTTGCCATCCGGATCGGTGCCGTAGTCGGAGACGACGTGACTCTGGAACCCAAGACCCTGGAGCGTCTCGACCGCGTCGGCTTCAAGGTCGGAGATCAGCATGCAAGTGAGGTGGCGCAAGCCGTTGCCGCGGGCGATGCGGATGAAATCGTTGACCAAAACCGTGCCGAGGCCATGGCCGCGGTACTCCGGATCGATCAGCCATTTGATCCGACCGACCAGACGCAAAGGGCCGCCGTCGCGAAAATGGAGCGTCGCATCCGCGACCACTTTTTGACCGTCGAAGGCGAGAATCGGCAAAACCTTCGAGTAGTCCAGTTCGGTCGACCAGCGCTCGATCAGCGCACGGTTGTCGATCCGATCCCACGCGAAGCGCCGAACTTCTACCGGCAGCCGCTGGAAAAATTGAAACAAGGCCTCCGCATCGCCCGCCTTGAACAGGCGTAAAAGCAGGCGAGTGCCGCTGCGCAGCACGACCTCCTGAGGAAACGATTCCGACATAGTCACCCTCCTTGGGACAGACCCCACATGACTTTAAGCGAGCGTAACACAGGGATTGGACGCCGGAGCCCGGGCCTCTCGCCCCTCCGGCCGCCGTTCAGCTAGACTCTGCATTCGTTCATCGAGAAACAACTATGAGCCTACCCCGCCCACCCCGCGAGATCGCCGACCGCTACCGCCTGGAACGAATCCTCAAGTCGGGTTCCCAGGGAACGTTGCTCCGCGCCATCGACACCGAAGCAGGGCGGGCCGTGGTGGTCAAGCTGCTCAATCCGGGTTCCGACCCGGGCGGTATCGATCGCTTCGCGGCTTTCGCCGCGGCGGTCGAATCGATCGACACGCCGTCGATCCCCGCGGTCACCGACTGGGGGTTTACCACCGACGGCTTCGCTTTTCTGGTGCTTGAGCTGATCGACGGCCGCAGCTTCGCCGGCCTGGCGGGCACTTCGCACCGGCGAATCGCCTCGCTCGCCACCCAGGCGCTCGGCGGCCTGGAAGCGCTCGCCGCGCGCGGCGTGGCCCACGGCAACCTGTCGCCCGAAAATCTGCTGATCGAAATCCTGCCAGGGGCCGGCGGACAACGGCTCCGACTCGCGGGGCTGGGCACCGCCTGTTTCCGCCGTCCCGGGGTGGTCGACACGACGCCGGGTGCGCGCTTTCGGGCGCCCGAAGAGGTCGCCGGTGGTCCGCCCTCGCTGCGCGGCGACCTGTACGGCCTGGCCCGCTCGCTCGCCGAAGTGCTGGGCGCGGAGATCGCGGGCGACCAAGGTCCGGCGCCACAGGTGGCGCTGCCGTTCAGCTTTGAGATCGAGCGTTCCGATCTGCTCCAGAGCGTCCTGGCGAGCTGCCTGCGGGCGAACCCTGAGAATCGCCCCGCTACCGCCGACGAGGTCCGCCGCGGGCTGCGCTCGGCACTCGGCAAGGGATTCGAGCCCGAGCCGGCCTGGACGCCCCGCCCACGGCCCCAGCCGCAGGCTCCTTCGCAACCGCGGCCCACGCCTCCGGCCGAGGCGGTCGTCGCACCGGAATCCTCGCCGCCGCCGCTCGACGAGAGCGCGTTCGAATCCGCTTTCGAATCGGAAAGCGCCGAGGCGCTGCTCGACAAGACCCAGCCGGTCGAGGCACGGCCGCTGCCCGAGCCGCCCCCGCTGCCGGCCCTGGAGCCCGCGCTTCCGCCGAGGCCGCTCCAACCGATGGCGATCGAAGCCCCAGCCGAGACGGATTTCACGACGGAGCCGGCGCCGAGCGAAGGTCGCGAATCCCCGGGGAGCTTGCTGCCCGACATCGATTTCGAGAGCCTGGGTCCACCGGCGCCGACCGGGCACTACACCCCGGGGCCGTCTCCGGTCCCGGCGGTGATCGCGGAGCAGGCATCGCAGCCGATCCAGCCCTCGCAGCCGGCGGCCAAGCCGCCGCAGACCGGCGGACCGTACCGTTCCTCCGCGGTCGCCGAGACACCGAAGCTCAAAATTCCGCGCTGGGCTTGGATTGCCGGCGGCAGCGCGCTCGCGTTGGTCGCGGCTTGGGTGCTCTGGCTGCTTCTGCCGGCCCCTCCCCCGCCCCCTCCTCCGCCGACTCCCGAGGTCGTGGAAGTTGCCCCCGAACCCGCCAAGGAACCGGCCGCGGTGCGCCTCGAAGCGGCGAAGCGGGCGCTCGCCAACGGCGACTACGGCCGGGCGCACGAGCTGGTCGCCACGCTCGATGCCGCCGATCAGGCGGCCCTCGGTCCGGCGGGCTGCCGTCAACTGGAGGCGCTGGCCGAAACCATCCCGCGCATCGCCGCCGAACGGCTGCCGAACGACTTGAAGAGCGGTCTGGAGACCGGCAGCGTCGAGCTGCTGCGGCGCATTCTCGCGGCGGTACCCCAGCCGGCTTCGCTCCCCGATGCCGGATCGGCCTTCGCGGCGGATCTCGCCCGAGCGCGCGAAATCGTCCGGATGTTCAGCGAGGTCGAGGCGGCCTCAGAGGCCGGTCGGCCGGCCCAGGTGTTGGAGCGGTTCGCGCCGCTCGCCGTTCTGCTGCCGGAAGGCAGCCCCGCGTTCGGGCTGCGGGTCCAAGCGGCCGAAGCGATCGAGCAGCAGGCCGAGGCTCACGCCCAAAATGGCGAATACCCCCAGGCGCAGGCGGATCTTTCGCCGCTGCTCAACCAGTGGCCGAATCGCCAAGGGCTGCGCGAACGGGTGGCCCGCTATCAAAAAGCGCAGGGGTTGGAGGCCGGCCAGGAGGCGTTCCTCGCCACGGTGCAGCGCTACGTCTCGCGCCGCCGCCCCGACGAAGGCTTGGAGGAGCTGCACAAGTTCGAGCCGACGCCGCATCTGGCGCAGCGATTCGCGGAAGCCGAGAAGCGCCTGACCACCCAGCTCACCCAGCTCGACGCGAACCCGCCGACCGTCGAGGTTTCAGGCGGCTACGACACCCGGTTCTTCCGCGGCACGGTGGCCAACGTCGGCTTCACGGTCAAGGACGATTTTCGGGTCGTCAGCGTTGAAATCTACGCCGGCAAACGGCGGCTCACGCCCAAGGTGGTCAACCGCCTGCGCTACGAGGTCGAAATTCCTCCCAGCATTCACGGCAACGAGGCGATCGAGGTCTTCGCCGTGGCGACCGATATGTCCGGTCATGAGTCGCGCGCCTCGATTCGTCTCACTCGCGTCGGCGCCACCGAGCGCCTGGTGCGCTGAGCCACTCGCCGATCAGACCCGCCGGAACTTCTTGGCCAGCTCCTCCAACGTCGGCGGCTGGGTCGGCTGCGGCCGCTGGGTCGGCTGCGGCCGCGCGGAAGTTTTCTGTCGCGGTGGCGGAGACTCGCGGGCTGGCGGCGGCTGAAGCGCCTTGATCGACAGGCCGAACCGCCCCCGCGGCTTGTCCACCTCCATCACCTGAACCTTGACCACGTCGCCCACTTTAACCGCCTCGCGCGGGTCGGCAACGAAACGGTGGCATAGCTCGGAGACGTGGACCAGGCCGTCGCGCTTGATTCCGACGTCGACGAAGGCACCGAAATTGGTGACGTTGCTGACCCGGCCTTCGAGCACCATTCCGGCCACCAGGTCCTCGATCGAGGTGACGTCCGACCGCCATTCCGGAACCGCGAACTCCGGGCGGGGGTCGCGGCCCGGGCGCGTAAGCTCAGCTTGAATGTCGGCCAGGGTAAAAGAGCCGAGCCCCCGTTCGGTATCGAGAAAACGGGAGAATTCCACTTTCGCCACCAGCTGCGGGCTGCCCACCAGCTCAGCGAGCGGTACGCCGAGATCGGCCGCCATCCTTTCAACCGTCGCGTAACGCTCCGGGTGGACCCCCGTTCGGTCGAGCGGGTGACTCCCTTCCCGTACCCGCAGGAAGCCCGCCGCGAGTTCGAACGTCTTGGCGCCGAAGCCGCCGACATCGAGCAGCTGGCGCCGGGAAGGAAAGGCCCCCTGCGCATCGCGATAGGCGACGATCGAGCGCGCCAGACGCTCCGAGAGGCCCGAGACCCGGCGGAGCAACGGGGCCGATGCGGTGTTGAGCTCCACCCCGACGCGGTGAACCGCCCCTTCGACCGCGGCGTCGAGCTCGGTGGCGAGCGCCCGCTGGTCGACGTCGTGCTGGTATTGGCCGACACCGAGCGACCGGGGCTCGATCTTCACCAGCTCGGCGAGCGGATCCTGAAGCCGCCGGGCGATCGACACCGCGCCCCGAAGCGACACGTCGAGGTCGGGTAACTCCTCGCGCGCGACACCCGAAGCCGAGTAGATCGAAGCACCGGTCTCGGGGACGATCGCGACCGTCACGCCGGACAGCCCCGCCTCGGCAATCGCCGCGTGGGCGAACCGTTCGGTCTCCCGCCCGGCGGTGCCGTTGCCGATCGCCACCGCCTTGACCCCGTGCTTCTCGATCAATCCGACCAGCGTCCGAGCGGAGCCGACCACGTCGGCTTGCGGCGGCAACGGGCGGAGGACGTCGGTTGCGACCACGCGCCCGGTGTGATCCACCAGAGCAAGCTTGCAGCCGGTCCGCAGTCCGGGATCGAGGCCGAGCACCGGAACCTGACCGAGGGGCGGTTGGAGCAACAGGGCCTCCAAGTTGGCGCGGAACACCGCGATCGCTTCGGCCTCGGCCCGCTCGCGCAGCTCGGAACGGACTTCGTTGGTGAGTGACGGACGAAGCAGCCTCTTATACCCGTCGGCGGTGGCGATCGCCACCTCGCGGCCGCACGGCGTGTCGAGTTCCACGTTCCAGGAGCGGCCGAGCCGCTCGACCTCCGCCTCGTCGTCGATCGACAGGTCGGAGATCAGAAATCCTTCCCGTTCGCCGCGCAGGATCGCGAGCAAGCGATGCGACTTGATGTCCCGGCCCGCCTCGGTATGGGCGAAATAGTCGCGGTATACGGCCGCCTCTTCCGTCTTCTCTTTGCCCGGCAGAACCTGGACGTTGAGCACTCCGTCGCGGGCGAGCGAGCGCCGCAGCCCGGCGCGTAGCTCCGCCGTCTCGGCGAGCTGCTCGGCCAGGATGTCGCGCGCTCCGGCGAGCGCCGCCGCCGCGTCCGGCACGTCCTTCTCCGCGTCGACGAACGGCGCCGCCACCGCCTCCGGAAGCGTCGCTCCGACCGCCGCCGCGACGAGCGCCTCGGCGAGCGGGGCCAGCCCTCGCTCGCGGGCGATCTGCGCGCGGGTCCGCCGCTTCGGTCGATAGGGGAGATAGAGATCTTCCAGTTCCTGTTTGGCGAGCGAGGCGCGGATCGCGGCTTGGAGTTCCGGCGTCAACTTGCCCTGCTCCGCGATGCTGCCGAGGATCGCGTCGCGCCGGGCGGCCAGGTCGAGAAAGTACTCGCGTCGTTTGTGGAGATCCTCCAGTTGCTGATCGTCCAGGCCGCCGGTCGCCTCTTTCCGATAGCGGGCGACGAACGGCACGGTCGACCCCTCGGCAAACAGCGCGGCGGCGGCGAGCACCTGCTGCGGCCGACAACCGATCTCCCGAGCGATGACCGCGACAAAACGATCCTCCAACTGAGCCTCCGTACTCATCGACACTCCTTCCGGGGGTTAGGTTCCCTGCGCTGCGCCCGGGCGGGTAATCCTATCCTCTCCGAGAGCCATGGCGGGCCGCGCAACGCTCGGCGAGGAGCGTAGATGCCTCTTGACTTACGCCCTGTTAGCGCCTAACCTCGCAGCGATCGTCAACCCTCTGGAGACACGCGCATGAGCCGCCAAGCCCACCAGGTGCCGCATCCGGTCAACGCCTTCGATGAATCCTTCTTGACCGAGTTGGACCGTTCCGACGAACCCATCAGCGCCGCCGAGGCCGAAACGGCCGGACCCTGGCGCATCGAACCGCTGAGCCGAGGCGAGGAGGCCTGGGGCGTGTTCCATGCCGCCGCAGGAGCGCGGCGGGGCGGCCAGCCCATCGCCCGTTTCGAGCGTCGCGAGCACGCCCTACTCGCCGCCGCGGTCCTCCCGGCGACCGGCCGCGACCCGCTCCTGCGGATGGAGCCCGACGAATCGTCCGAAGGCTTCGCGCTGCGCGGTCCGAACGGCGAGATCGAAGGACATCTGCGGAATTTCGACCAACCGCTGGAAGAAGCGCTCCACGTGGCGGCCTACCTTACCCGCTCCCCGACGAGCCTCGCGCTGCTCCTCGAAGCCGCCGGCAGCACGGCATTGCGCGACGCGGGCCGCCTCTTGCGCCGCGCCACCGAGGCCGCCGACCCCGGATAGATTCGGATCGTCATGCAACCTAGCCGCCGCTTAGTACGCCGCCAGCTCACGCGCCGCGGCGACCACTTTGGCGGCCGTGGGCAACAGCTCCTGTTCGAGCACCTTCGAGTAGGGAACGGGACGATCCGGATAGGCGACCCGGCGGATCGGGGCATCCAACCAGGGGAACGCGGCATCGGCGAGCCGTGCCGCCACCTCGGCACCGAACCCCAGGGTGACCTGCGCCTCATGGACGATCAACGCCCGGGCCGTTTTCTTGACCGAGGTGAGCACCGTCTCCTCGTCGTACGGGATCAACGTCCGTAGGTCGATCACCTCGGCCTCGATGCCCTCTTGAGCCAAGGTCTGGGCGGCTTCCAGGCAGACCCAGGTGGTCGCTCCGTAGCCCACGAGGGTGAGATCGCGACCGGGCCGGACGACGCGGGCAATCCCGAGCGGCGCCGCGTCGTCCCCTAGGGCCAAGCGCTCCTTGATCCGCCGGTAGAGAAACTTGTGCTCGAAGAACAAAACCGGATTCGGATCGCGGATCGCCGCCTTGAGCAGCGCCCGGGCATCCGCGGCGGTAGCCGGGCAGACGACCTTGATGCCGGCGGTCTGCGCGAACCACCCCTCGGGGTTTTGCGAGTGGAACGGCCCGGCGCCCACTCCGCCGCCCGACGGGCAGCGAACGACGATCGGGCAGGGCACCTGCCAGCGGTAATAGAGCTTGGCGGCGACGTTGACCAGCTGATTGAAGCCGCAGGAGACGAAGTCGCCGAACTGCATCTCGATCACCGGCCGATAGCCCATGAGAGCGGCGCCGATCGCGATACCGATCGTGCCGCTCTCGGCGATCGGCGTGTCGCGCACCCGCTTCGGCCAGCGGGCATAGAGCCCCTTGGTGGTGCGGAACGGCCCTTCGAAAGCGCCGATGTCCTGCCCCATCAAAATCACCGAAGGATCGCGCGCCATCTCCTCGCCGAGCGCCTGGTTGATCGCGTCGACGTAGGTGATCTCGCGATCCGCGACCGGACCCGCTACCGTCGAGATCTCGGGAGCCGGCGCGAGCGCGGGGCGCAACGCGGTCGCCGGATCGGGCGCCGGGGCATCGAGCGCCTGCGAGATCGCCCGCTCGACCAGCTCGGCGATCCGCGCTTCGAGCCGTTCGCGAATCTCAGGGGTAAGGAGCCCTTCGGTCGCCAGGCGCCGGGCGTAGGTGGGGACCGGATCGGCCGCGAGATAGGTCGTCAATTCCGCCGGGGGGACAACTTTCAGCGAATCGTCCCCTTCGCTATGACCGCGCATTCGGCCGAGCATCGCCTCGATCAGGGTCGGGCCTTCCCCCGCCCGGGCGCGGGCGACCGCCCGGTTCACGGCGTCGGCCATCGCATCGGGATCGTTGCCGTCGACCGTCTCGGCCGGCATGCCGTAGCCGATCCCGCGGTCAGAGAGCTTCGCCGCCGCGTACTGGAGCGATGCGGGGGTGGAAAAGGCATAGCGGTTGTTTTCGATGATCAACACCATCGGCAGCTTCCAGACCGCGGCCATGTTCAGGCCCTCGTGGAAATCGCCGGTGGAAGTTGCCCCCTCGCCGATGAAGTTGATCGCCACCCGGTCGGTGCCGTCCTGCTGGAACGCGAACGCGCAGCCGGCCGCGACCGGGATCATCGCGCCCAGGTGACTGATCATGCCGATATGGAGAATGCCGTGCTCGGGGGCCAGATAGCCGTAGTGAAACGAGCGTTCGAACCCCTGAGAAAATCCGGGCGCCTTGCCGAGCAACTGACAGGCGAGCCGGGTCATGATCTCGTCGGGATCGGGACGCCGGCCGTCCGGCTCGCCGAAGCCGAAACCGGGAAAGATCCGCGCCGGGTCGAGATAGACCGGCAGGATCGCGCCGAGGTCACGGTGGAGGGTACACAGCGCGTCGCCCGGCCCGAGCGCGAGCCCCGCCGGAATGGTGGTCGCCTCGTTGCCGACCTCGCTATACCACTTGGAAACCCGGCCGGTCTTAAGCAGGTTTTCGAACCGCGCGTCGAAATCGCGGGTCAATTTCATGAAAGCGTAGCGCAACAGGCGCACACTCGAATCGGACAATGGGGAAGCAGGGGCGTCGGGGAGGGCTAGGGTGCTCGCCATGGCGCGCGGAGTCTAGCAGCAGGGTGGAACGGACTCCGGAATCCGGTTTATCAAGCGAGCGCTGCGGCCGATCCCGGCGAATCCCTCGTCAGCTCGCGAGCGCTTTGACCTGTCGTTCGAGGCGCCTGCGGTGGCGGTTCTCGGGGTCCATCCCGACCAGGATCTTGAGCGCCAGCTCGGCCGAGGCGCGCTCGCCCTTGGCCAGGAAGGCCTCCACCTGTTGAACCCCCTGCTCGATCGCCTCCTGCCGGCGATGTTCCGTCTCGGCTTGGTCGATCTCGGCGAGTAGCTCGGCCCCGCGCCCGGCACCGTTTACCAGACGAGACAGCTCTAGCGCCGCGCTGCGGGCGGCCAGAAAATCCTTGGCTGCTAGGCCCGCGTCCGCCTGACGCCCCAGCTCCGTGGCGCGCGCCGCGGTGCCCAAGGAGGCGCGGACCGTGGCGATCCGTTCGCGATAGGCGTCGAGCGTCACCCGCGGCACGTCGAGCCGGGCGAGGTCGGCCAGCTCGCGTTCCGCCTCGGCGAGCTTGCTACTCGCGATCAGCGCTTCGAGCCGGCGCCTGCGGGCGGAGAAGTCGATCGAATCGCGATCTTCCCGCTCAGCATCGACGATCGCCTCTTCGAGCGACGCAATATGCTCCGCCGATCCGCCGATCCGGCGCACGATCTCCACTTGGCTTCGCGCCTCGCGAAGGTCACCCCGGGCAAGCGCCGCCCGACCCTGCTCCAGGATTTCGCCGATCCGCTGATCGCGTTCGACAACCTCGGCGAGCGCCGAGATCCGCGCCTCGACGTCGCTCCGGCGCGGGTAGGTCGGATTCAACTCCAGCAGGTTTTCCAGCGCGAATCGGGCGAGCGCCAGTTGCCCCTTGTTGAGGTACCCGTCGAGCACGCGCTCGATCTCTCGCACGTTGTGACTCACTTGGCCCTTCGCCTGGGCTTCCGCAAGGCTTTCTCGTAAGGCGACCAGCCCAGGCGTCTGCGGGTTCGAGGCCTCCAGCTTGCGCACCATCTCGCGCGCCGCTTCGAGGCTTCCCGCGGCGATCGCCTCGCGGGCTCGGGCGAGAGCCTGGTCGCCTTCACGCGCCCGGGTCGCCGCCTTTTCGATCTGGGCGAGCAACTCCATCCTCTCCTCTCGCGTGAGCTCGCTGGAGCTGCGCGGCCTGGGGGCCACGTTCGAAGGCGCCGCAGTCGCCGGGGGGCTTTGCGGGTTGGAGAGCGTCGCTGGGATTTGAATCTCCTGCGTCGCCGCGCTGTTTAGCTTGTGACCTACTTTTTCGAGCGCCAGGATGAAGCTCACCGCGTCCGGGTAGCGCTGCTCGCGTTCCCGTTCGAGCGCCCGCCGGACCACCCGGTCGAGTTCGGGGGGCACCACGACTTGGGCGTTCCGCCCGGCGAGAGGCAGCGGATCTTCCGACAGCCGCTTGAAGATGAACCCATGGGGGCTCTCCGAATCGAACGGCGGCCGGCCGCAGATCATCTCGTAGAGCACCAGGCCGAACGAATAGAGGTCGCTCCGGCGATCGAGTCCGGCTTCCAAGGTGGCGTTCGGACCGGCCTGCTCGGGAGAGCAATACTGAAGCTTGCCCATGAACATGCCGGCCTGGGTGATCTCCAAATTGGGGTTTGATCCGGGGTCTCTCGCAAGGCCGAGATCGATGATCTTCACCCGCAACTGCCCGCGCCGATCCTCGGTGATCATCAGGTTGTCGGGCGACAGGTCGCGGTGGATCACGCCGGTGGAATGGATCGCCTCCAACCCCCGCAGCGTCTGAATGCCGAGCTGCACCGCCACCGCGAGCGGGAACGGCCCTTCGTTCCGCAGCCGTTCGCCGATGTCCTGGCCCTCAATGTACTCCCAAACCATATAGAAGCTACCGTCGCCCAGACGAGAGTAGTCGTAGAGAATGGCGACGTTCGGATGCTTGATCTGGGTTGCGAGGCGAGCCTCGCGCAGGAACCGCGCTTGGGCCACCGGGTCGGTCGCCAAATCCTGGCGCAGGATTTTGACCACGCGCAGCTCTTGTAGGTGGAGATGGCGAACGAGATAGACCTCACCCATACCCCCGGCACCGAGAGGGCGCACGATCTCGTACTTACCCTCAAGTACCGAGCCGATGTCCCGCGGGCTTTCCCCCATCACACCTCCGTTCACGAGCGACCCGTATTGTAGCGCCGCTTCCCTCGCGTACCGTTCCCCTTCGACCATGATCATGTCTTCCCAGGCGTCGGAATCGTCTTCGACGTTACCACCGGCGAGACGCTCGACGAGGCGGGTGATCCTGGGGTCCACCGTGCGGCGGACCGCGGCGGGAACCATCTTGGCGGGATTTGCACCCGCCAAAAACCAGTCGGCAAAGCCCTCTCGTCCGATATCCTTGATCAGCTGACCCATGGGTTCTTCCTCCTACTCTCCGTCTACCCGACCCGCCGCGGCGATCGACGCGAGAATCGCGGCCGTCGTCCTTGCCGTTGCGGTCATCGCGGCCAGCGGCTGCGCGCCGAAAATCTCGAACCTGAGACCGAAGAATCTCGTTTTGGTGACGATCGATACGCTGCGGCGCGACCACGTCGGGGCATACGGCGACCGCGCGGCTTCGACGCCGGCCTTGGACCGCCTTGCACGCACCGGGCTTCGGTTCGATTCCGCCACCGCCAATGCTCCTCTCACTTTGGTCTCCCATTCGAGCCTGTTGTCGGGATTACTGCCGCCGCACCACGGACTACGCAACAACGGTGCCGGTATTTTTCCCGCCGACAAGGAGACGATCGCCACCGTACTTTCGGCCGCCGGATGGAGAACCGCGGCGTTCGTCGCGGCCTTCGTGCTCGACCGCCGGTTCGGCCTCGCCCGCGGCTTCGACACCTACGATGACGCGATCGAGCGCGGGGTCGGCGACCGGCCGGCGCTCGAAGCCGAGCGGCGCGGCGACCAGGTGATGGACCGCGCACTCGCCTGGCTGGAGCAAGGCTCGAAGGACGAAAAGCGCGCCGACCCCTTCTTTCTTTGGGTCCATCTCTACGATCCGCACGCCCCGTACGACCCGCCCGCGCCGTTTGCCGAACGCTTCGCCGCCGACCCCTACCGGGGCGAGATCGCTTTCGCCGACGCTCAGATCGCCCGCCTGCTCGATCAGCTCGACCGGCTCGGGCTCGCGGACTCCACCCTGGTGGCCGTCGCCGCCGACCATGGCGAAGGATTGGGTGAGCACGGCGAGGCGACCCACGGCATGCTGATTTACGAGTCGACGCTCGCGGTGCCGCTGCTGCTGCGCGGCCCGGGACTCGCACCTCGGGCGATCACCACGCCCGTGGGGCTCGTCGACCTCGGACCGACGCTCGCCGGCCTGCTCGGCAAGCCGTTTCCCGCATCCGCGAACGGCGCCGGGAAAACGCCGCTCGACGGCCGCGATCTCTCCCAGGCGCTGCTCGCCGGCCGGGAGCCCGCGCGCGGCGAGGTCTACGCCGAAAGCCATTACCCTGAGATCTTCGGCTGGAGCCCGCTGTCGATGCTCCGGCGGCGCGACGCGAAATACATCGCGGCGCCGCGCCCGGAACTCTATGACCTCGCGAGCGATCCGCAAGAGAACCGAAACCTATTGCTATCGGCGAACGCCGGACAACCTTCCAAGACCGAGCGAGATCCGAGAGCCTTCGCCACCCGCCTGGCCGAAATCGAAGCCGGGGCGGTCGAATCCGCGGCCCCGCCGGTCGATGCCGAGGCAGCCGCGCGCCTGGCCAGTCTCGGCTATGTCGCGGGAGGAAGAACCGCTACCGAATCGAGCCAGCGCCTTCGCCCCGACCCGAAAGACCGGATCGCCCTGTTCCAACGCTTCGAGGCGGCCGCCCTCGCCCTGCGCTCGGGCGACGCCGGGCAGGCGGCATCCGAGCTGCGCGCGCTCGCCGCCGCCGACCCGGGCAACCCGACCTTCCGTAGCCGGCTGGCCCAGGCGCTACGGGAAGCCGGACGTCCGGCCGAGGCGATCCCGGTCCTGCGCGAAGCCGCGCTCGCCGCACCGGACGATCCCGACGTCTGGTACGACCTGGCGGTAGCGCTCGAAGGCGCGGGCCGTTCCGCGGAGGCGCGGACCGCGATCGAGCGGGCGATCCAACTCGACGACACAAGGCCCGATCCGCACAACACCCTCGGGGTTCTGCTGCTCGCCGAAGGACGGGGCGACGAAGCGCGGCGCCAGTTCGAACGCGCGGTGGCGATCGATCCGCGAAACTCGGTCGCGCTCAACAACCTGGGAAACGCCTTGCGCAGCCTGGGCCAAGCCGCTCCCGCCGAGGCCGCCTACCGCAGGGCGATCGAGGCCGCCCCTCGCTACGCCGAGCCATGGAATGGCCTCGGCGCCCTCCAGGTCGAAGCGAACCGCGCCGCCGAGGCGATCCACTCCTTCGACCGGGCGCGCGACCTGGCGCCCGGCAATCTTGAAATCCTGATCAACCGCGGCATCGCGCTGGAGCTGACCGGCGACCGCGAGGCCGCCGCCGCGAGCTACCGGGAGTTTTTAGCCGCCGCGGGCAACGCCCCCGCTTGGGCCGAACAGCGGCGGGCGGCCGAGCAGCTCCTCGGCCGCATGCCCCGCTGAGCCGCCGCCGGGCAGCAAACCCAGCACTGCCAACTTTCGCACCCTCTCGACCCTCCGCGCCGGTTGGCGTAGTCTACGCAACAACGTCCCTTGACGTTCTTCCATAGGAGATTGAAGCGATGACAGGCAAGGCACTCTTGTTGCGGCGTGGGCTAACCGTCCTCTGCGCCGTAGCGGCCCTCATGGGGACACTCGCACCTCCGCTGGCCGCGCAGTCGGCCGCGGGCACCCTGGTCGGTCGCGCCGTCGACGAATCCGGCGCGGGCCTGCCGGGCGTCACCGTGACGGCGACCAACACCGAGACCGGCTCGTCCCGGCTCACCATCACCGGCGAGGACGGCTCGTTCCGCTTCGCCGCCCTGGGCGCCGGCAGCTACAAGATCGTCGTCGAGCTGGCCGGGTTCTCGACCGTCAACGTCGAGGGGGTCGCGGTTTCCGTCGCCTCCGAGCGCCGCCTCGAGGTCACGCTCAAGCCGGCCGCGGTCGAAGAGTCGATCACGGTCGTCGACGAAGCGCCTTTGATCGCCAACACGGCGTCGATCGGCACCGTCATCAGCCAGGAAGAACTCCAGAACCTGCCGCTCAACGGCCGCCAGTTCGCCAACCTTGCCGTGCTCGCACCGGGCACCACCCTCGGCTATAACACCGACCCGACCAAGCCGGGCCAGCTGGTCGTCCAGCTGAACGGCGGCTTCGGCAGGAACGTCAACTACATCGTCGACGGCGGTGACAACACCGACGACACGATCGGCGGCGCGCTCCAGAACTTCCCGCTCGAATCGGTCCAGGAATTCAAGATCCAGACCCAGCAGTACAAGGCGGAATTCGGCCGCACCACCGGCGGTGTGCTTTCGGTCGTCACCAAGACCGGCACGAACGACTTCCAAGGGAGCGTCTACGGCTTTTTCCGCGACAAGAGCTTGAACACCGAATCCGAGACTGAAAAGCAGTCCGGTGCCGGCAAGCAGGACTACAAGCGCAAGCAGTACGGCGCTTCGGTCGGCGGCCCGATCATCAAGGACAAGGCGCACTTCTTCGCCACTTACGAGAAGACCAAGCGCGACACTGCCTATACCGTGAATACCGGCGGCGTCCTGCCGACCCTCGACGGTCTATCGGTCGTCGTGCCGTTCGAAGACGAACTCGGCCAAGCCAAGGTCAGCTTGGACCCGACGCCGACGCAGTTCCTCCAGGTCCGCTACGGTTACCAGAAGAACGCCGACAAATACGGCCAGAACCCGCTCGCGGCACCCAGTTCGCTGGGTACGGTGGCCAACGATTACAAGTCGATCCTGGTCGGCCACACCGCCCAGCTCGGTTCGGACTCGTTGAACGAGGCGGTCTTCCAGTACACCAAGTTCGCCAACACGATCACCGCGGATTCCAACGATCCGTTCCTCTACTTCCCCTCGGGCGTGACCGTCGGCCAGAACATCAATACGCCGCAGAGCACAAGCCAGGAGAAGTACCAACTCAAGGACGACTTCAGCTTCTCGCGCACGCTCGGCGGCCGGCGCCACGATTTCAAGACCGGCGTCAACTACGTCGATGAGCCGACCCTCGGCGGCGATTTCTCGACCGGCCTGAACGGCCAGTTCTCGCTGCTCAACGACGACCTGAACTCGCCGGTGACCGACATCACCTTCAACGGCGGCTTTTCAGGCAACGATACGCCGATCAAGCAGTACGGCGTGTTCTTCCAGGACGACTGGGCGGTCACCAACAGCCTGACGGTCAACCTGGGGCTCCGCTACGACTACAACGACGGCTTCGACCTCGATCAGCGGTCGAACACGCTGTGGCAGACGCTCTCCACGCAGACGACCTACAACAACGAGGCCTACCTGCGCGACTTCCAGGGGGGCAAGGGCGGCAAGCTCAAGAACGACGACAACAACTGGGCGCCGCGCCTGGGCTTCACCTGGGACCTCAAGAGCGACGGCAAGCACCTGCTGCGCGGCGGCATCGGCCGCTACTACGACTTCCCCTACACCAACGCGACGATCCTGTTCCCCGCGTTGGCGGTGCAGTCGGCCGGCTTCGGCGCGATCTACAACAGCAATGACCCGAACGGGATCAGGAATGTGGACGGCTCGTTCTACCGGGTCGGTCAGCCGCTGCCGCCGAACCAACTCCCCGGCGCGGCGATACCGCCCGAGAACGAGGTCGCTTCGCCCACCATCGCCACCCCCTACTCCGACCAGATCTCGCTCGGCTACTCCCTGCAGGTCAACGATTGGCTCGGCCTCAACTTCGAGGCGGTGTCGGTTGATTACGAGGACATTCCGTTCCGATTCCGGGCCAATCCGCGGGACCCGGCCACCGGCGCGCGGCGCTTCCCGGCGTACGGCAACTTCCGGGTCTGGTCCGGCGAAGGCTCGGCGACGTACCGCGGCGCCAACATCGGCTTCCGCGCCCGCGATCCTAAGGGAACTTTCGAGTTCCAGGGCTTCTACACCTACTCGAAGGCCGAGGGTAACGTGCTCGGTGGCGCCGACGAGTTCCGCCTGACCGTCACCGACCACCAGCCCGATCTGACCTCCGGTCGCGACGTGTCGTTCAATCCCTTGAACCCGACCTGCGGCGGAGTCTGCAACGGCCCGCTGATCACCGATGCCCGTCACCGCTTCACCTTGGGTGGTATCTGGCGCGGCCCGTGGGGCTTGAACGTCGCCAGTACGTTCCGCTATCGCTCGGCGCTCCCCTACTCGGACATCTCGGGTCTTGACCTGAACGGCGACGGCTTCCGGCTCGACCTCGCGCCGGGCGTCTCCAAGCCGAACAGCCTGCGCGGCAGCGCGTTCAAGCAGCTCGACCTGCGCCTGGCCAAAGAATTCACGTTCGGCGGCCACTACGGTTTCGAGCTAATCGGCGAGGTCTTCAACCTCACCAACTCGAAGAACCCGTCCAGCTTCAACGGCACCCGGACGGCGAACAACTACAGGCAGCCGACCGCCTTCGCCGGCGACCCGGGCCAGGGTGAGCAGCGCCTCGCGCAATTGGGCGTGCGGGTGAAGTTCTAAGCTTCAACCGATTCATCATGAGATCGAAAAGCGGGGGCGCTCCGGCGCTCCCGCTTTTTTGCGCCGTCGCTCATGGACGCGGTGGTCGAGATCGCGAGATCGCCGGGGCTTTCGGCCCTCCACCCCTCTGTCGATCGCGGGCGGCAAGAGTTGCCAGCAGGTAGTGGTTTCAGTCGTTACCCCTTGCCGATTCGTATCGGCCCGCGACCCCATCCGCCACCAGGCTGCCCGCCGCTCGGCCCCCCCGCCGCGCCTCCGTTTCGGCGAAGCGCCGGGGCTTTCAGCAGCGTTCTCTCCTCTTCCCTGACGAGCGGGCGCGATTTGTGCTTCCTTTCCTTCCCGCTGGTGGTATCGCCGGCCTTATCGAAGGATCATACGGAGGAGAGTTTCACCGTGTCGCTCAAGAGTTTCGCGCTGGTCGTCGCCTGCATCATGCTGGCTTCGCTGATCGCGGGCCTGGTCGTTCTCGCTCTGGCCTACCGGAAGCTGAAGACGATCCGGGTGCCGAAAGATGCCGATTTCTTTACCACCGTGCGTGCCGTGCCGCTCGCCCTGGTGGTGGGGCTCGATCTTCTCGACCTCGGTCTCGACTCGTTTTCGGCGCCGATCGAATGGTTCCTGTTGAACCGACTCGGCCTGACCGCGCTACGCAACGTCGCGACTTTCGAGGCGCTGATTCCCTTTACCGGCCCGATCCCCACGCTCACCCTGGCTTGGATCGCCGCCCGCGTCTTCGGGCTCGGCCAGGCGGTCGATCCGGACCTGATCGAAACCCGGCGCGTGGCCCCCGGTCGCTACGAAGGGGAGATGCTCCATTGAGCCCTTCCATCGGCCGCACCCGCTGGTTGCAATATCCGCTGTTTTTCTGTAGGTTCAATGAGTTAACTCGCCCGGGATCTCCTGGCGATCTGGATTGAAGGAGGACCACCAATGAGACGAGTTCTATTATGTCTCTCGCTTTGCCTATTACCCGCTTCAGCCTTCGCCGGCGACGCGGCGAACGCCCCCACGGTCACCGGAGAAACGGGCCTGTTCACCCTCTTCTCGGGCGACACCCTACCCCAGGGGCAGTGGTCGTTCGGACTCTACTACTCCAACTGGGACCGCCTGATCGACATTGGCGGTTTGTCGGCCCGGCGCAACGACGAACTCAGCTTCGACTGGAACCGTCTGTCGACGAGCGTCGGCTACGGCGTCACCGATCGGTTCGAGTTCAGCGTGATGCTCCCCTACGACGATTTCGACTTCGATGAGGGCGATTTGCCGGGCATTCGGCTCGATGACTCCGGTCTCGGCAACGCGCGGATCGGCGGCAAATACCGGATCTTCGGCGAACGGGGTGGCGACACCTCCTTCGCGGTCAACGCGTTCCTCGAAGCTCCCACCGGCAGTGACAAGGTTGCGAGCGACAAGGTGGGCCTGGGAGTCGGCGCCGACTGGCGGATCCGCAATTGGGTGATCAACGTCGGCTACCGCGATCCCCGCGATAACAACGCCTCGGTCCTGACCAAGGAATTCATCGCCGGTGTCGGCTATGCCGGTCGCGTTTCCGATCGGCTCGATTGGATCACCGAGGTCGTCGGCCATAACTACTCGGGCGATGGCTTGACCCCGAAAGACGCCTATGACCTTACCTCCGGCGGTCGCCTCTGGCTCGGCGAGACTCGGAACTGGGCGTTCAACTTCGCGCTCCGCACGGATCTCGCGCAGCTCGACTCGATCGACGAACACTGCCCCCTCGGCGGTTTGATCGGACTGACCTTCATGCCGGCGTTCCGCCAGCCGGCACCGCCTCCGGCGCCGCTGCCGCCTCCGGTTCCTGAGCCGGAGCCCGCACCGGCACCCGCACCGACCCCGCCGCCGGCTCCCGCACCCGCTCCGCCGCCGGCTCCCGCGCCGAAACCCGAGCAGCGGGTGACGGTCAACTTCACCCCGGGTAGCGCCCGCCTCTCGAACATCACCAAGGCGAAGCTCGACGAGGTCGCTCTCAAGATGAAGCAGGATTCGAGCGTGGCCGCCCTGGTGATCGGTTACACCGATCCGAGCGGCCCGGAAACCACCAATCAGCGCATCAGCCGCCAGCGGGCTGAGGCGGTGAAGAACTATCTGGTCGTTCGTCACGGGATCGATCCGAGCCGGATCACGACCGAAGGTCGCGGTTCCGCCGAATCGTCCGGCAACGCGGCGGAAGATCGTCGCGCCGTGGTGATTCTCACCGTCCAGTAGCTCGCTCGACTTAGGCAATCGAGGGCAAAGGCCCCGCTTCGGCGGGGCCTTTTTCTTGGGTTCTACCGTCGTTGGAAGGGCGCTCAGGAAGAGCGGAGCGTCTCGCCGCGCAGCGAGGTGACCGCGCCGACCAGGCCCGCCGCGGCGCCGAGCAGCACCAGCGCCGCCACCTGGTCCGGAGTCAGGAAGTCGGCGGCGAGCAGCGAAGGGATGAGCGCGTCGCCCGTATGCTGCCGAACCAGAAGCCAGGCGCCGTAGAGACCGCCCGCCGCGAACATTCCGCCGAGCGTTCCTTGGAGCAGCCCCTCGGCATAGAACGGACCGCGAATATAGAACTCGGTGGCACCGACCAGGCGAAGGATCGAGATCTCCTCGCTGTGCAGGAACGCGGCGAGGCGGATCACGCTGCCGATCGTAAACACGGCGGCGCCGAGGAGAACGAGCCCCAAGATCAGGCCGACGCCGCGGATCACGGCAACCAGCCCCTGCACCTGGGCCAGCCATTCGCGATCGTCGTCGACCATCGTCACGCCAGGGGCTTGCCGCCATTCCGCGAGCGCCGAGAGCATCCCGGGCGAACCGGCCGAGGCGGGTTTCACCTCGATCTCCAGCGACGCGGGCAACGGCTCTTCGCTTCCTCCCGTCACCAGGTCGGCAAGACTCGGGAAGATCGAACGGAACCGCGTCTGCGCCTGAGCCTGATCGATCGCCGCGACCGACTGCGCCCACGGTTGCTCGCCGGCCCGGCGAGCCCAGGCGTCGAGTTCGGCCGCCGTGGCCTGCGGCGTCAGGTAGACCACGACCCGCGCCTCGCGCTGCCACCGTTCGAGGCTCCGAGCCAGATTGCGGCTGGCGAGCAGGAAGACACCCGAGAGGAACAAGCTGACCGCGATCGTCAAAACAGCCACCAGGCTGACCTTCCAGCCGCGAATCAAATTGACCCAGGCGTCGCGGAAGAACGACCGGAGAGCCTGAAGAAAACTCAAAGGTCCTCCTTTGAAGGCTCTTCCCGGGGCAGCTCCGCCGGAGCCGAGGCGGCCGCCACTGATTCGCCCCTGTCCATCGCTTCGGCCCCCTCGTCTTCTACGTCCTTGGCCGACCCCAACGCGCGGCCGTCGTCCTCTCCGTCTTCCTCAAGTCCCGCCAGCCGGAACTCCGGCGGCTCGCTCCCCTCGACCACGCGATCGTTCTGCAGCTGGCCCTGGTCGAGGGTCAGCACCCGGCCGCCGATCCGCTGGATCATCTCCCGGTCATGGGTCGCGAGCAGGACCGTGGTGCCGCGCTGATTGACGGTGAGAAACAGGCGGAGGATCTCGCGCGCGAGATCGGGATCGAGGTTGCCGGTCGGCTCGTCGGCGATCAGGATGTCCGGTTCGTTGATCAGCGCCCGGGCGATCGCCACCCGCTGTTGCTCTCCCCCCGACAGCTCCGGCGGAAAGGCGCTCATGCGGTGGGCCAGGCCCACCCGGCGCAACGCCTGGTAGGCGAGTTTTTTGCGGCCCCGCAAATCGACCCCAAGGATACGCGGCAGATAGCTCACGTTTTCAAACACCGTGCGCCGGGCGATCAGCCGAAAGTCCTGGAACACGACCCCCATGGTGCGCCGCAGATAAGGGATCTTCCGCTGCGGGATCGAGGCGACGTTGCGCCCGTTGACCAGGATCTGGCCGGAGGAGGGAACCTCCTCGCGAAAGATCAGTCGGAGCAGGGTGGTCTTGCCGGCGCCGCTCGCACCGGTCAAAAAGACGAACTGCCCGCGATCGATCTCGAACGTCAAATCCACGAGGGCGGCCTGGCCCCCGGGGTACAGCTTCGAGACGTGGAAAAGTTGGATCAGACGCTCACCTCTCGGGCTCGGGCTCGGCAAGGCCGAGCTGTCGACGCATCGCCCGCTGCACCGCGGGAGGCTGGGCGCGACCGGCGGAGCGTTTCATCACCTGGCCGACCAGAAAGCTGAGCACCTGGAGCTTGCCCCCTTGGAGCTGCGCCACCTGAGTCGGAAACTCGCCGATCACCTCGCGCACCCAAGCGTCGATCTGGCCGGTGTCCGAAATCTGGCCGAGCCCCAATCGCTCGATCGCCGCGGTCGGTTCCTCGCCACTGTCCCAGATGGCGACGAACACCTCTTTGGCCGCCGAGGCGGAGATCTGCCCCAGCTCGATCGCGGCGACCAACGCCGCCAGCCGGGCCGGCGCGAGCGCCTCCTCCGGACCGATCTTCCTGCTTTTCAGCTCGCGCAGCACCTCGCCCATCACCCAGTTGGCGGCGGGCTTCGCCCCTTTCTGGCGGATCTCTCCGTCGGGTAGCGCGGCCAGGGTCGCCTCGTAGTAGTCGGCCAGCTCGCGCGAACCGGTGAGCTGGGCCGCGTCCGCCGCCGACAGGCCGTATTGCTCGGCGAGCCGCTCCCGGCGCACCCAGGGCAGCTCGGGCAGCGCCGCGACCAGCGCCGAGCGCCGCTCGTCGTCGATCACCAACGGCGGCAGGTCGGGCTCGGGAAAATAGCGATAGTCGTGCGCCTCCTCTTTGCTCCGCAGGGTGCGCGTGGTCCCCGTCTCAGCGTCGAAGCTGCGGGTCTCTTGGACCACCCGGCCGCCTGCTTCGAGGATCTCGATCTGCCGTTCGATCTCGTGCTCGATCGCCCGGCCGAGGTTCTTGAAGGAGTTGAGATTCTTGATCTCGGCCCGGGTTCCCAAAACCGGATCGCCGACTTTGCGTACAGAGACGTTCGCGTCGCAGCGCAGGTTGCCCGCCTCCATGTTGCCATCGCTCGTCCGGGTGTAGAGAAGCAGCTGATGGAGCGTCTGAAGATAGTCCTGCGCCTCGGCCGCCGACGAGATTTCGGGGCGCGAGACGATCTCGACCAGCGGCGTACCGCAGCGGTTGAAATCGACCAGCGACCGGCCGTGGAGCGGCCCGCCGCCGGGCGCTTCGTGGAGGAGCTTGCCGGCGTCTTCTTCCAGATGGAGCCGCTCGATCCGCACCACCTTGTCGGATGCCGAGAGGGGCAGCAGGCCCTCTTCGGCGAGCGGCTGATCGTACTGGCTGATCTGGTACCCCTTCGGCAGATCGGGGTAGAAGTAGTTCTTGCGGGAAAAGACCGAGCGCGGATTGACCCGGGCGGAAAGCGCGCTCGCGAGCTGAATGGCGAGATCGATCGCATGCCGGTTCGCCACCGGCAGCGTCCCGGGATAGCCGAGGCAGACCGGACAGACGAGCGTGTTCGGCTCGGCGCCGAAGCGGTTCGGGCAGCGGCAGAACATCTTGGTCGCGGTGAGGAGCTGGACATGCACCTCCAGACCGATGACCGCTTCGTAGGACATTGCGGCGGGAGTTTACCGCAGCCGTACGATATCCTCCGGGGTCGGAGCCCGCCGTCCGTGCGCAACAATCTCAAAGCCCTCTGGCCGTTCTTGCGGCCCTACCGCCACCGACTCGCCAAGGGTCTGGCGACCATCGTCGCCTCGGTCGCGATCGGGCTGGTGAACCCGCTGCTGATCGGCCGCGGCATCGACGCGGTGCGCGCCGGTGCCGGCATGGGTACGCTCGGGATCATTGCCCTCGCGATGGTCGGCGTGACGATCCTCGCCGGCACGTTCAATTACCTGCAGCGCATGATCCTGGTGGCGATGAGCCGGGACGTCGAATTCGACCTCCGCAACCATTATTTCGAGCGGCTGGAGATGCAGTCGCAGTCGTTCTTCCAGAACCACCCGACCGGCGACCTGATGGCGCGGGCGACCAACGACCTCCAAGCCGTCCGGATGCTCTGCGGCCCGGCGATCATGTACAGCACCAACACGGTGCTTCTGGCGATCGGCGCGCTGGCTCTGATGGCTCGCATCCACTTGGGGCTCACCGGCGTCGCTCTCGCGATCATGCCCCTGGTGGCGATCGCCACCCAGATGTTCGGCGACCGCATCCACCGCCTGTTCGAGCAGGTCCAGGAGCGATTTTCGACTCTCTCCGCCAAGGCGCAAGAGAATCTCTCCGGCGTTCGCGTGGTCCGCGCCTATGCGCAAGAAGAACGTGAAATCAATGCCTTCGCCGCGGCCAACGACTCCTACGTCGAAGGCAACCGCCGGTTGATCATCTGGCAGGCTGCCTTCTTTCCCGCCCTCCAAGGGCTCGCCGGTCTGGCGATGGTGGCGGTCCTCTATTTCGGCGGACGGCTCGCGTTTTCCGGCCGCATCACGGTCGGCGAGTTCGTCACCTTCAACACGCTCCTCGGCCGGATGGTCTGGCCAATGATCGCTCTCGGCTGGGTGATCAACCTGGTCCAACGGGGCACGGCATCGCTCGGCCGCATGCGCGCGGTGCTCGAAGCCGAGCCGGAGATCCGCGACGAGCCACCGCTTTGGGAGCCCGACGAGGTGGCGGGCGCCGTCCGCCTGGAGCACCTGTCGTTCTCCTACAAGCCGGGGCTCCCCCCGGCGCTCGCCGATATTTCGCTCGACATCGCCGCCGGCACGACGGTCGCGGTGGTCGGCCGCACCGGCTCGGGCAAAAGCACGCTGCTCTCCCTGCTGCCGCGGCTGCTCGATCCGCCCCCCGGCACCCTGTTCGTCGACGGGGTGGACATCCGCAGCATGCCGCTCGAACAGCTGCGCGCGGCGATCGGCATCGTGCCGCAGGAGACGTTTTTGTTTTCCGCGACTCTCGCCGAAAACATCGCGCTCGGCCGGCCGGACGCGAGCGAGGCGGAGATCCGCGAAGCGGCCGAGATGAGCGGCCTCGGCCCCGACCTCGCGGGCTTTCCCGCCGGCCTGGAAACGCGGGTCGGCGAGCGCGGCCTGACTCTCTCCGGCGGCCAGAAGCAGCGGGTGGCGATCGCCCGCGCCCTCTTGCGCCAGCCGCGCATTCTGCTGCTCGACGACTGCCTCTCCGCGGTCGACACCCAGACGGAAGAGCGGATTCTCGGCAACCTCCGGCGCTTCTTTCCCGGCCGGACGGTGTTTCTGGTCTCGCATCGCGTCTCCGCCGTGAAGGGAGCCGACCTGATCGTCGTCCTCGACCAGGGCCGGATCGCCGAGCGCGGCACCCACGAACAGCTGCTCGCGGCGCGCGGCCTCTACGCCGAGCTTGCGGAGCGCCAGCAGCTGGAGGAAGAGCTGGCCGCGGTTTAACGTTCTCCCTTTCGGGAGGAAACCCCATGCGCGTTTTGATTACCGGAGGTACCGGCCTGATCGGCCGGACCTTGGCAGCACGCCTCGCCACCGAGGGGCACGAACCGATCGTCCTCACCCGCGATCCCGAGAACAGTCGCGGCGACCTGCCCCCAGGGGTCCGCGCCGCGGGTTGGGACGGCAAGACCGGCAACGGCTGGTCCGAGCTGATCGACGCCGAGACGACCATCGTCCATCTCGCGGGAGCCGGAATCGCCGACGCCCGCTGGTCGGACGAGCGGAAACGCCAGATTCGCGACAGCCGCATCGTCTCGGGAGAAGCGGTTCTCGCCGCGATCCGCGCCGCGCCCGCCAAGCCGCGCGCTCTGCTCCAGGCCTCCGCGGTCGGTTACTACGGCCCGCGCGGCAACGAACCGATCGACGAGAACGAGCCGCCCGGCGACACGTTTCTCGCCGAGGTCTGCGTCGAATGGGAGGAATCGACCCGCGCCGTCGAACTCTTGGGCGTGCGCCGTGCCCTACTCCGCACCGGCCTCGTCCTCACTCTCGAGGGAGGGGCGCTCGAAAAGATGCTCCTGCCGGCCAAGCTGGGGGCCAACGGTCCCTTGGGCTCGGGGCGCCAAGGCTTCCCCTGGATTCATCTGGAAGATGAAACTGGCGCGATCCGCTTTCTGATCGATCGGCAAGACGCGGCCGGCCCGTTTAACCTCTCCGCCCCCCACCCGGTCGCCCAAGCTGAATTCGCCCGAACGCTCGGCCGGGTGATCCACCGTCCCTCGTTCCTTCCCGCCCCCGCCTTCGCCCTCAAGCTAGCCCTGGGCGAAATGTCCGACATGCTGCTCAGCGGCCAATTCGTCGTGCCCAAGCGCTTGCAGGAGCTGGGCTATCGCTTTCTCTTTCCGGAGTTGGAGGGGGCGCTGGCGGATTTGCTGGCGGATCGGTAGCCCCTTCACCCCTGCCCGAAGCGCGCCAAGATCGCGGTCCGTACCGCCTGCCGTAGGTTGGGCGGGGTGTAGACGCGGTAGCGATCGATCCGCCCGAGGTGGCGGATGAACTGGCTGGCGGCTCCCACGTCCTCGAAGCGGCCGTCGTATTTCTTCACCCAGACGCGTTTCCGCCCGAAGTGGTGGGGATCTTTGGCCGAGTTCGAGATCAGCAGATTGCCATCGCCGAACTCGGCGAACAGCCCGGGGAGGACCGCCTCGAAGCGTTCCTTCTCTTCCGTCACCAGGTGTTCCTTGGTCTCGAACGCGACGGGAAAATGCTCCCGGTCCACCACGGCGCGGGCGTGAACGCTGTTCGAGGCGCGCATTGCGGCGGTGGTGGTCAGGTCGTCTTCGGCGAGAAAACGCTCCGGGTCGCCCGGCCAGCGGGAACCGTTTTCGAGCAGCCAGGCGTTCAAATGCAGCTCCATCGCCTTGCCGGTCGCGTTGAAATAGACCTGGGTGAACATGTAGTAGCGGGCCATGACCAGCGCTTCGAGCGCGTGGATTCCCCCCTCGTCGACGCCGATTCCCCAGTCGCCGGTCTCGGGATCGGCGAGCGGCAGAATCGTCTCCAGCACCCGGTCGAGATCGTAGTGGCCGTAGCGGACGCCGCAGAACAGGCTGTCGCGCAGCAGGTAGTCCATTTTGTCGACGTCCAGCTCGCCCGAGACGATCTGCCCGAGCAAGCGGTCGATCGGCTCCTCGAATTGACCGCCGAGCAAGCGGGCCACGTCCTCCGGGGCAATCCCGTCGCCGAAGCGCTCGAAGATCTCGCGCACGTCCGAGAGATCGAGCAGGCGGCGGGTCATCTCCTCGTGATCGATGCCGCCTTCGAACAGCTCTTCGGCCGAGTGAGAAAACGGCGCGTGCCCCTGATCGTGCAGCAGTGCCGCCACCCGCGCCAACCGGCGCTCCCGGCTGGCAGGCCCGGTCGGCAACGGCGCCGTTCCCCGCAGCGCCAGCGCGTCGTACACCCGGCCCGCCAGGTGCATCGCCCCCAGCGCGTGGCTGAAGCGGCTGTGCTCCGCCCCCGGATAGACGAACGAGGTGAGCCCCAACTGGCGAATCCAGCGCAGCCGCTGTACCGGCCGGCTATTGACCAGAGCGGCTTCGAGCGGATCGGCGTGGATGAATCCGTGGACCGGATCGCGAAGGGAGAGCATGGGTGGCAATGGGTCGGAGGCGGCTTCGAATCAGTCCCGCGCCCGCTGCGAACATCGCGACGCGAACCGATCGATGGGCGGAATGCACATCACCCGGCGATGATAGCCGCTTCCGAACGGAGATACGATTCACCCAAGGAGGTACACGATGTCCGAAGATACCGCACCGGTTCTCGAAGGCCCTGATTTTTCTGCCGGCATCGCGCTCGACGAACTGGTCGAGGGGCAGCCGCTGCTCGGCCACTCGGGCGGCGAAGCGGTGATTCTGGTGCGCCGCGGCGAGAAGGTGTTTGCCACCGCCGCGAACTGCACCCACTACGGCGCGCCGCTCAAGGATGGCCTGGTGGTGGGCGATACGCTGCGCTGCCCGTGGCATCACGCCTGTTTCCACCTTGCGACCGGCGAGGCGCTCGGCGCGCCGGCCTTGAACGCTCTGGCGAGTTATGAGGTCGTCCGCGACGGCGATTCCGTGCGGGTCGGCGCCCAGCGCGGCGAGCCTTCCGCGCGAAAGCCGGCGGAGTCTCCCGAATCGGTCGTCCTGCTCGGTTCGGGTGCCGCGGGTGCAGCCGCTGCCGAGGCGTTGCGGCGCGAGGGATACGCCGGACCGATCGCGCTGGTCGGGACCGAGCCACCGGTTGATCGCCCGAACCTGTCGAAGGACTACCTCGCGGGCGACGCGCCGGAGGAGTGGATTCCGCTCCGCGACGAGGCGTTCTACAAGGTGATCGACGTCGAACTCGTGACCGGCGACCCCGCCAAAGCGCTCGATCTCCAAGCCAAAACCGTGACTCTGGAGAGCGGCCGGCAGCTATCTTTCGGCGCCCTGCTCTACGCCACCGGCGCCGAACCGGTGCGCCTGCCGATCCCCGGAGCGGACCGGCCAGAGGTCCACACTCTGCGCACGCTCGCCGACAGCCGCGCGATCCTCGCCCGGGCCGAAAGCGGCAAGCGAGCCGTCGTAGTGGGCGCGAGCTTCATCGGCTTGGAAACCGCCGCCGCGTTGCGCACCCGTGGCGTCTCCGTCGAGGTGGTCGCGCCAGATTCGATCCCGCTCGCCAGGGTCGTCGGCCCCGCGGTCGGCACCTTGGTCCAAGCGCTCCATGAAGAAAAAGGGGTGACCTTCCATCTCGGTCGCAAACCCACACAGATGGGCGAGGGCTCGGTAACGCTCGACGACGGCACCGTTCTCGCCTGCGATTTCGTGGTGATGGGGGTCGGCGTGCGCCCCCGCCTGGCGCTCGCGGAGGCGGCGGGGTTGGCGATCGACGGCGGCATTACGGTCGATGAACAGCTGCGCGCGGCGCCCGGAGTTTGGGCCGCGGGCGATGTCGCGCGCTATCCCGATCCCTGGTCGGGCGAGGCCGTGCGCATCGAGCATTGGGTGGTGGCAGAGCGGATGGGCCAGGCGGCGGCGAGGAACATGCTCGGCGCGGCGCAGCCGTACCGCGACGTGCCGTTCTTCTGGAGCGCGCACTACGACCTCACCCTGAGTTACGTCGGCCACGCCGAGGCGTGGGACGAGATCGAGCTTCGCGGCAGCCTGGAGCAGCGCGACGCGCTGGTCGCCTTCCGCCAGGCCGGGCGAATCGTCGCCGTGGTCACGATCGGCCGCGACCTCGCGAGCTTGCAAGTCGAAGCGGCGATGGCGAGCGGCGACGTGGCGGCGGTTGAGGCGATCGTTCGCCTGTCGTAACGCGGCGGGAGCCGCGCCGCCAACCTCGCCCGCGAGGGATTGAAATCCCTCGGTTGGATACGACGTCCCTGACGGGACGAAAAGAAACTTCCCCCGCGCTCTCGACCCTACCCCGCCAACACCCGCTCCACCGCCGCCACCGTCCGCGTGATGTCGGTCTCGGCGGTCCGCCAGTTGACGACGCTGATCCGCATTACCCGCCGCCCCTCCCAGGTGACGCCGCCGAAGAACGCCTCGCCGCTCTGGTTGATCCGGTCGATCACGCGGTCGGTCCAGGCGTCGTGGTCGCTTGGCGTCGCCTCCGGCCGGGGATCGAGGAAGCGCACCAGCCCCTGATTGAGCCGGGCGGATACGACCACCTCGGCGCCCGGCAGCGCGCCGATGCCGCGAACCAGCGCGTCGCACTGATCGCAATGGCGCTCGATCATCGCGGCGAGGCCGTCGCGCCCCAGCTCGCGCAGGGCGGCGTAGACGGCGAACCCCCGAGCCCGGCGCGACCATTCGGGGGTCCAATCGATTTGATCGCGCGCGGCATCTTCGCCGACGAAATAGGAGTCGTGGATGGTGAAGGCGCGCCGGTGCGCCTCCGAGTTCCGAACCGCGGCGAAGCCGCAGTCCTGCGGCACGTTCAGCCACTTGTGGCAATCGGTCGCCCAACTGTCCGCCAGATCCAGCCCTTCGACCCGCGGCGCGAAGCGATCGCTCGTTCGGGCGAACAGTCCGAACGCCCCATCCACATGCACCCACGCGCCGTGGCGATGGGCGATCGGGATGAGCGATGCAAACGGATCGAACGCCCCGGTGTTCAGATCCGCGGCGTTCAGGGAAACGATGGCGGGAGACGCCGAACCCTCCCCCGCCGCCCCTGCCGCCAACGCCGCTTCGAGCACCTCGGGGGTGATCGTTCCCGCGCCATCGACCGGCAGAACCGTGATATGCCGCGCGCCGATCCCCAGATACCGCAAGGCGCGATCGACCGACACGTGGCGCACGCTGCTCGCGAGCACCCGGATCGGCGGGCTCCCGGCCATCCCCTGCTCGCCGACCTGCCAGCCGACCTGGGCGAGCAGATGTTCCCGCGCCGCGGCGAGCGCGGTGAAATGCGCCATCTGGCAGCCGGTGGTGAAGGCGAACGAGGAAGAGGCCGGCAGGCGGAAGAGGTCGAGCAGCCACTTGCCCGCGATCTCCTCGACCACCGAGGCCACCGGCGAGGTGGCATAGATCCCGGAGTTCTGGTCCCAGGCGCTCGCCAGCCAATCCGCGGCCAGCGCCGAAGGGAGCACCCCGCCGATCACCCAAGCGAAGAAGCGCCCGCCGGTGTTGCCGAGCTGCCCCCCTTCGGCCGCCCGAACGAGGTCGTCCACCACCTGCGCAGCGGGCAGTCCGGCGCGGTCGAGCGGCACGTCGAAACGCGAAAGAAGGGTCTCGCGAGAGACGGTCGCGGCGACCGGCCGGGTGTCGAGATCGTCGAGATAACGGTGGGCGTGGAGGAGGGCGCGGTCGAGGGCGGTGTCGGTCATTTCGGATGGAACGATAAGGGGGCGCGCGGACGATTGGCAACCGCACCGCCCCTCACGCCCTCTCTTACGCGGCTTCGAGCTTGATTCGTCCCAGGCCGAAAACCGCCCCCTTCCCGACATGCAGCACCTCGGCGGCGCGAAGCAGCGGCACGAATGGTTCGAGATCTCCTTCGAGGACGGCAGTGCCGAGATAACCATCGAGGTCGATCGTGGCGCCCTGGCGGTTGCTGTAGCGTGCCAGCCGAACGAAGCGGAACCGCCATTCGGGAGCGGTGAGCGCCGAGGCGGCATCGAGCAGCGGGCGAAAGTGCCAATCGATCCGCGGCTCGCGGGTGTGGAAATGCGCCACTTCGAGCACCCGCCGCAACATCAGGTAGACCAGTTCTCGCGGATCGCGCGGGGCCACGAGATTTCCTTCTCGACGCACCCGGAGGGGGGTGAGGAACCGCAGGCGCACCCGCCGTCCGTCGCCCGGCAGCGACCCGGCCGGCATCGGCAAACCGCGCGCGGGCACTCCGCTCGCCCAGACGCCGTCGGAAAAGAGAGGAATCCGCTCGAGACCGCCGATCGCCTCGACCCGCTCTAGAGCAAACCGCGCCCGGCACGCGCCGAGACCCGCCTCCCCCATGCGCTCGATCGCCAGCAACACCCGCGCTTGATCGTCAATCGCATCGCCGAACAGCAACAGGTCGAACCCGATCTCGTCGCCTGCCACGTAGTCCCCCCGCGAGGGAAGCGATTCGAAAACGTAAGGATGGGGAGCCGCGACCTGGCCACGCAACGAAGGCGGCGCCATCCCCGGCTCGATCCGCGTCTCGAACACCCGGGCATAGGCGCACTCCCGCCGCAACCGGCAACTCGCGCACTCCTGCCCCGGCCCGACCGTGCAGACCGTCCGCCGGAACGAATGCCCAAACGCCCCGCGCAATAAAGATCCGAGAAACGGCGGCAATTGCGCCGGCTCAAGAGCCCGCAGGGTGATTCGGAGGCGCAGGTAGGGGAGGGGCGGGAGGAGGTAGGGGGTGGGTGAAAGCGCGGGCAGGAGGGTCTGCGCTCCAAGCGGATGGGACGTAATCGAGGGCTGCATGGCCGTCAATCCTCCGCGGCGGCGCATACTCGATAGTCGAGCGCAAATGCGCGATCAAGAGCAGGTTCAGGCATTGAAGTGGAGCCTTCGGGATCGCTCTTCTTCGAGCATCCGCCAACAGTCTCGGAGCCAGCATGCCTCGGCGAGGGCATCGTGCGGGCGACCGTTGTAAACCGGCAGCGGCGGGTTGCCAAGAAATTCCTTCAGTTGCTCCAGATCGCGGGTGAACATCGGCCAACCGGAAGGTAGGCCGGTCATGTCGCCGAAGAGCTGGCAGAGGATCACGTGATCGTACGCGGCGAAGTCGCCCCACCACTCCGGGGTCTCCTCGCCGACGAACTTCTGAAGCTCGGCGGCGATCTCGGCACGCGGGCGCCAAGAGGGATGCCCCACGGGGGGGAGTGATGGCAGCACGTGTTCACGTAGCCAAGGAGTCATCCGCACCAGGTCGAACTCGGAATTGGCCAGGAACAGCTCCCGACCGTCTTCGGCGGCCACTCCCATGCTGATCAGCTCGAGCGGGAATTCCGGTCCGCGCTCGAGAAACTCCAGATCATAGAAAAACCGCATCGGTCATCTCTTGGGCTTTTTCGGGCGCGCCTCCACCCACCGGCCAGAGGCTCCGAAACGCTCTTGCGGTTGCGGCGCGCTCGCCGGTCGAGCCCCTCGTGAGGTTCCGGCGCGATCCTCGGCTCGGGCGCCTCCGCCTGAGCGCGAAGAACCACCGCGCCCCGCCCCGCCCTGCGCCCCTTCACTTCCCTCTAGCTTTTCGTGCTGCCGTGAGAGGAGCGGCAGGCGGCTCGCGGTTAGGCCTTCAGCCGCAATAGGATTGAGCCGCTGCGCAACGAACTTTTTATACTCCTCGTTGAGCACGAACCACTCGTATCCCTTGGTGTCGTTCGCAGTCTGCGCTTCAGTCCGCGGATAGCCGACCGGCGCGACGACCGCCGCCGGATCTCCTAGAAGCTCGATCGCCGTTCGAATCGCAGGCTCCATGCCGGCCCGGAAGCTCTCGCGCAGGGTAAAGAAGGAATGGGGATCGGCCAAAAAGCTCTCGACGGCAAGCGTTTCCGCGGGGTACATCGTCTTGGTCTCTGCGGAGAAATCTTCGGCGAGCACGGCGGCATGGTATCGCGGCTCGGCCAAGAGGTCGCTCTCTCGGCCGTACCGGGTCGCCCGATCGACCAGGAAGAGCCCCAGCGGGGCAATCTCAACGGTGCCGAGTCCAAGCGGCTTGCCCATCCCCAGCTTGTGCCGAAACGCAGCGGTGGGCCGCAGCGCATAGAGGAGAAGCCCCAACTCGCGCTCGGTCAGGTTGTCGAAATCGAGGTGGGCCACGAAGGACAAATCCGGTCGGAGCGGTTTAACCCTGCTGCGCTGCCGGTTCAGTTTGTCGTCTCCCTTGCCCTCGGGGACCCATGGTTGAGGGTCCCGGTGATGGAGATACATCTTCCGGCCCTGGATCGTGTGCTGGTCCGCCCGAAGGTCGCCCTTCCGTCGGGGGGGCGTACTACCCCTCCTCTCGCGGAAGTAAAAGGATGGCGAAGGAGGCTTCGGCGTTGCGAGGATCTGCAGGGTGCGCTGTGGGTCGTAACAAGACTTGGATGGCTCGCCTTCGAGCCGGCCGAACGAGAAGCGAACCCTGCTCGCGAGCGCCCGCGCCGGCCGGTCCTCTCCCTTCGGGATCGGTCCCTGCTCGACATAGCCGAACAGTTGCTCGGCGAGGGACAGAGTCCGGCGATGGGGATTGAGTGGCAACAGCTCCTCGGGAACATACTCAAAGAGACGGCCTCGGTCCCTGCACCAGATCGAGGAGATCGCAAGCTCGGCGACTTTTTTGCCCTGATCATCGGGCTTAAAGCAAACCAGGTCTCCTGCTCGGAGCCGAATCCGCCCGTTCGCCTCGCGTGGGGTTCCGGCCAACTCAAACGGCAGGCTCTCGTCCGTGTCCGTTCGGTCGTCGGCGAGTGAATAAAACTGGGAGAGCGCTTCGTCCGCTTCGAGCACGGGTCGCTTATCCCATCCCACGGGGAGCGGCAGAAAAGTCTCGTGCTTCTTGGTCCTGGGCATTTCGTTCTCGCGCCCTTCGATACCGAGGACGCGAAGCAGGCCCGGTGTATACGCCGCTTGGTCGGCTGTGGAGAGCTTGTCGTAGTCGATCTGGCAGATCGGCGTCGGATCGAGCGGTTTCTGGGCCAGCAGCATCTCGTTCTTGGAATGTTCCTCTGCCACTTCGAGAACGGGGCCGCGCCAGAAAGGGGCCACGGGCAATTTCATGTACCAGCGTTCCGGGCGGCTCGCTCCGCTCGATGGCGGTTTCGTTCCGAGAAAGGCGGTCGCCTGAAGCGTGGGCGGATCGCCCGTTGTTGGGAAATATCGGTTGACATAGACGCGGAGAACCGGTTGGCCGGCGAACAGTACCGGCCACGGCGCAATCGGCCGCCACTCGGTAGCCCCGCGCGAACGCTGAATGTGCGGCAAGGTCAACGGACGCACCACCCATCCGGAATTTCCCTGTTCGAGGATCCCGATCGCGCCGAGGCTGTCGCCCATCGCGGCGCGGACTGAGAGTCGCCGATCCCCGAGAACGCGGAGAGCCGAGCCCGAGGCCGCCTCGGCCAGGCTCGACAGCAGCCCGCGCAGGCTCGACGCCGGGAGCGCCGGCTGCCCGTCGAGTTCGAAGGGATCGATCTGGGCCACACCGTCGGGGTCTTCTCGGTTCTGGTGAGCGCCGATGACCACCGGACCGCGGGTCGTGACCCGAAAGACGATACGGCCGGACCGGCCCTGGCCGAAGCGGTCGTGCGTGACCGGGCCAGCTTCGCCTTCGGCCACCTCCGTAGCGAGCGGAGCTTCGGGCAGCGGCTTCTCGGGCAGCGGCACAAAATGGTAAGGGTTGTGAAACTGGTTTGCTCTCGGCGGGGCTTCATTGACCGGTAGGGAAGAAACGGCTTCACCTTCGGGTGCGGGGAGTTCGGGCTGTGCCGCCGGCTCGACCGACCGAGAGTGGAGAGCGGCCACCGCCGCCTGGAGAGCGGCGCGAACTTCGGGAGTGATCTCTCCCCCGCTCGAAATCTCGAATCCCGAAGCGAGCGCTCGCCCCAGGGCTTCGGGAGCGCTTTGAATCATGCTTTCGCTAACGGCCCCCGGGCCAAGCTTCACCCTTTCGATCATCGCCCTGCAGGCGCCGTAGCCCTTGGCGGCTCCGGAGCCGAGGCCGATATCGCCCTCTACGAGATCGCGGAGTACCAGCGCCAGCAGACCGAGCTCGGGGGCACCGATGGCCGGCACCCGCTGGCCGGCGGAGTTGGGGTACCCCCGTTCGAGGTCGAGTCGGATCGAGCCTTCGAACGCGGCGCCGACCCAACTCTCGGCATTGAACTTGAGCCGGTCGGCTCCACCGCCGGTGAAGCGATCGATCGCCACATGCTCCTGGCGGAGACGCGCAACGGTGTCCGAGGCGTCGATGAAGGGATCGATCACGACCGCCGTTCCCCAGCCGGGCGCCCCGAACAGGCGACAGACCGGGCAGAGATCGCGAACCCCGGAGAGATCCTGGACGGAAGCACAGGCCGAACCCGACGAAGGGTCGCAGACCGGCCGCTCCTTCGGATCGGCGTTGCCCAGCGTTCGCAGGATGGCCTCCGCGCGGCTCCGGAGCGCACCGCGGAGCGACGAAGCGGGGAGGACCGGCTTACCGCGCGAGTCTGTGACGGGCACGCGATCGGGTGCGAAGGGTCCGCCGCCCTTTCGGGCCTCCGCGCGTTCCTCGTCCGTCGGGTCGGGCATGGGCGCGGCGATCAGGAACGGTCCGTCAAACGAGATGCGGAGCCCGATTTCAATCTCGGGCCGGGGAGGAAGGGAGAACACCGCAAGCGCGTCACGGATCCAGGAAGCGCTCTCGTCTTTCGACAGCTCGGGAAGGCCCCCGAAACCCGCGGGAGGTGGGTTCTGGGCCAGCCAGCGCTCGACCTCGACGGGATCGTCGAGCCGAAGCCGCCGGATCGCTCCCGGGGTCCAAGTGAAAAGACCGTCCCCGTCGGCTCCACCCGCGCCCAGACTCACGCGTCGTCCGGGTGAGGATGGACCCTGGTGACTGAACGCCGCGAGCGCGAAGAGCACGAGGCGGACCTCTTCGTCACTCGGGTCTTCGAGCGCGACGCGGAGCGCGAAGCGCACACCGGCTGGGACTACCTCCTCGAAGAAGAGCCGTTCGTCGGCAGCGGTCTTGGTCCGCCGAGAGATGGAGACGCAGGCGCGAACGCCGGTCGCCCGGCCGGGGCTCGGGAAGGGCACCGCGAGCGTGCCGAGCGATCCGGGATCGATGAAGGAGTTCCAGAAAGCCGCCTTGCCGCCGTAGATCGGCCCCTTGCGGAGTTCGAGGGCGGGAGCCTCCTCGGTGCCGAAGATTTGCTCGACCAGATCGACCCCCTCGCCGTTCGGGCCGATGGGACGCGCCTCGCGCAGCCAGGAGCGGAGCGCGCCTTTGATCGAGGTGCCGGGGAGGTAGGCGCGTTTGCGGTGATCGGTCGCGACGGCCGAAACCTCCGCGAGCCGCCGCTCGGCGCCGGGCTCGCGGGCGTCGGGGCGTTCCGCGAAGAGGAGCGGGCGCTGGACCACGCCGCCCGTTCCCAGGTGGAGAGGAGTCTCGACCGTGAGTGTTCCTTCGATCAGCCAACGGGCTCGGCGCGCCATTTCACACCTCCTCGATTCGCGAGCGCTCGGGGCGGTCTCTCGCCGCCTGGGCGGTGGCGATTTCGATCTCGCCATAGCCTTGCTCCCGTCGATACGGGCAGGTCGACCACCCGTCCCCGTACCGTTCCAGCGCCCAGTTCGGAAGCGGCAGTCCATGGTCCACCCAATCGGCGAGCAGGCCGGTCGGATCGCCATTCTCCTGGGCTAGGACGAACGTGCTTCCCTGGTCGGTCAGGAGATAGGGCGCGTAACCCCGCTCGACCCCGCGAAACCTTCCAGCGATGTAGCCGCCGGTCAACCGTTCGGTCGAGAAGTACCGGACGATCCGCAACGCTCCTCCAGAGAGATCGCGCCAAGCGGCCTCGTAGGCCTGGCGAAGATCATCGTCGGTCGCTCCTTCGCCGACTCGTTCAGGATCGGCAAGAAGCGCCGGCGTCTGGAGGACGACGACCCAGACGGGCGCGCCGGAATCGTCGGCCCCCGGACGGAGATCCGGTGGAGCGGCATTCTCCTTCACGAACGAAACTGTCGCATCGGCACCGGTCTTTCCAGCCCCGAGGAGGCCCAGCGAAAGCACCGCGCGAAGCTCCGCTTCGACCGCCGTCCGATCCTCCGCCAGCACCGCTGACAGGTCGATCTCCGACCGCCAGACGACGCCTTCGGGCCGGCGCATCTCGTAGGTGAACAGCTTCTCGTCCGCCCCACGGCGGGTGTCTCCATCGATCGCCGTCCGAGTCCTGAGTTCCCTGACGGGCTCACACCCGGCGAAGATCCTCTCGGGAACCTTGGTGTTCTTCCAGTCGGTCCGAAAGGCGGGCGCATGGCCATCAATCAAAATCGGCCCACGGCAGAGGGCAACGTCCAGCACCTCCTTTTCGCGCGGATCGAGCTTGACGAGAGAGAGCGCCACGCTGCGTGGCCGGGCTGGGCTTGGAGCCTTGGAATCGGTCGGGGCCGCGACCGGGAACGCATGGGTGAACCGAAGGAGCGAAAACGCGCGACCCAGCGCCTCGAACGGCGCCGGCAGATCCGCGATCGGCCGATGCGCCGGCCGCCCGCACAGCTCGGCGAGCATGCGCGCGAGGGTCCCTTGAATCGCCGCACCCGGTACGGTGTCGCTCGACTCGAAGAGCGTCCCCCCGGAGAGACTTGAGGGAAAACAGATCGGGTCCTGAAATTTGAGAACGAGCGCCAGACGCTCTTTCCCCTCGGTCGAGGCCAGGTCGGGTGCCGGCAGCGGGAGCGTCGCGAGCCGGCACGACACCCCGATCAGGCGACCGAATCCGGAAGTCCGCTCGGAGCCGAACGACGGCACGAAACGGAGGCCAGCCTCGATCTGACCGGCGATTTTCACCGCTTCGGCCTGGCTGACCGCAAGGTAGCGGACCCATCCCGAGAAAGTCACCTCTTCGCCGGGAAGGAACGGCATTTCGAGATGCCGAAGAGCGCCATCGTCGACCGCCCGTCGTTCGCTGTTCCGCCGGACGCTCGTCACGATCTCGGAACCGCCCGCTTTGGGGGCCTTAAAATCGCGAAAGTAGAGCCGACCGCGCCGGGGCGTCAGATCCTGATCGCCGGTCTCTTTGCCGAGCAGCGCGCCGAGGTCGACCCCGAGCACCTCTCCCATCTCGCGCCACACCTCGCGCAGGCGCCCTTGGACCAGGGAATAGGGGAGGATCGGCCGGCCGGCCGGATCGCGGGCGACGGGGCTGTCGATTCCCGGGGCTCCCGGCTCGGTCGAGCGTGTGAGCACCGGTCCCTCCAAGGTCAAGTCGATGGCCAGGTCACCGCGGAGCATTTTCTACCTCGGTCTCTTGTAACGAAAACTCGGCGAGGTAGTCCCACAGCTCGGCAAGGTGGAACCAGGCCGCAGCGGGGGAGGCGCTCGCCCGTTCGAGCCCGGCGAGGGCGGCCTCGGCGCCTTGGGCCTTCGCGATCCCGCGTAGGCTTTTGATTTCCGTATCGTCGGCCGCCGCGTTCTTCGCCAGCTCGGCCACAGCTCGATAGACCTTGCCGCGCGGCAGGACGCTCCCGAGCGTCCGGATGCTCTGGGCGATCTGTCGCGCGTTCGTGCCGTCGACGATCATCTGCTCGGCCGCCCCGCCGGGGCTCCGTGCGGCCCGGAACGGCAGGAACGATTCGGGCGCAAGGTCGAATGATTCGAGCACCTGATAAGCGGCCGTGCTTCGTGGATCGTGCTTGTCCTTTCCGACCTCTTTCGCGAGACTGGTGAGCTTTTCCGCCAGGCGCTCGATCCGCCGGATCGGCGCCTTCGCATGGCAGAACACGAGCCCGGCGCCATGGTGCAACGGCACCCCCTCGAAATTCCAGTCGGCCATCCGCTCGAGCGCGAAAGAGAGCAGCCACCAACCATGCCAGGCCGGGACCACCCAGATCATCTCGTCACCCCCCCACAGCAGCGTCTCGAAGCGATAGGTGTTTTCCAACCCGCGCCATTCTTCCGGGTGCATCTCGAATTCCGAGAGGATGTCGGCCAAGAGACTCCGCCGGTAGTTCCGCAATGTCTTGTCGAACTTCTGCTGCCGCTGCCAGGTCGTACACTCGCGCTGCTGGATCTCGCCGAAGCTGTTGCCGTCAAAATGGAGCACGGCAATCTTGCCGTCCAGCGAGCCGCGCTCCCGGTCGTCGGCGATCTGATGGAAGTGGTAGGCGAACCGCATGGAGTCCGACCACTTCTTGCCGGTCTCGTCATCGTAGAATTTCTGCTTCGCTTCCCGGCCCTCCCGGGTCCGCACGGCGACTGAGGCGCTCACCGACTCTTTGCCGCCGCGCGGAGCACCCTGGGGTACTACCGCCGGGCGGACTCGGTCGACAGCGCAGGGACCGGTCGCTTCGGCCGCGACCGTCACGGCGACCGACGGCGAACGCATCTGGCGGAAGCGGTTCTTGGCCAACAGCCGCTCGGCGGCGCGGCGAAAGCCGCCTTCGGCCTCCGGCGGCTCCGGTGTGCAATCGACGACGAAGGTCGCGTGGCGCAATGTCGGGTCTTCGCCGAGCCGGCGCTCGATCTGCTCCCGCGCCTGCTCGGCGGCGCCGGGCTCCTCTACGCCGAAACGGAAGAGCCCGGCCGAAGCGCCCCGGCTCACCGTCTCGACCTTTTTGACCGAACTCGCTTCGCGGAGCCAGATTTCGACGTCACCCACGGCGCGGAGCAGGAGCAGGCTGCCGCCCCGGATCGTCGGTAGGCGATCGGTGTCGTAGACGAACGAATCGAGATTAACGCCTTCGAAGCGCAGGAAGTAACTGAGCATCAGCCTTTGGCCTCCCCTTGGCGGGCCTGTCTCCCGGACCGACCTTTGCGACGAAACCAGCGCACGCAGCGATCCAGCCATCCAGTCAGCGTGTCGGCAAAAACGGCGCCCAGGGCGAGCAAGATCAACGCGATAAGAAGTACGGCAACGAACGCAACCCATTCTTTGGCGGCGGCCCAACTCCACTCGCCCCGGAAATAGCCGATGCCGAGGAAGTTCATGCCGAAAAAGCCGGTGGCGAGCGCAAACCCGAGGCCGATCGTGGCGACAATTCCGAGCCGCCGGGCGGAGGTCGCTTCGTCAAGGTCGGCCAGGATTTCGAGGAACTCGTGGCTCGCCTCCACCTGTTGGCGAATTTCTTTCATCAGTGTACGCAGGTTGACGGCTTTGACCGCGCGCTCGTACAGCTCGATGCCCTGCTGATGGTTCGAGAGCAGCGGAAATTCATAGACGTTGGCAAGATGAGCGAACCGCTCGCGCAAGGTCCGCAAATCCTGCTCCCAAACCGGATCGCGGTGCCCCGTCCGATGGCGGCGGTCATCGCGAACTTTGGTCGAAGCCTCGCTCAGCCAGCGGCTGAACTGAAAGCAGGCGACTTTGAGGTAGAGCACGAGGAGGGTTTGGTCGAAGTATTCCTCGGCGAAATGCCGCCATACCGGCGGTTCATCCTTGGGTTTCGCGAGCATCACGCCCGCATGGACGTTGAAGCCGTAGAGGGTGGAGTCGTGCTCCCAACGCCGGTAAGTGAGTCCGTCCGCCCATTTTTTCTCGAACTCGGAGGGTTCGTCCGCGCTCGGTCGATCGACGTTGAGGAGGCGTACCCAATGACCTGTCTTTGCTGGGTCGTCCTCCTGCTTGTCCACCAAGGCCCGCGACCCATCCTCCAGCAATGCGCAGGTCCAAACGTAGGCGCGCGGGTCGGAATAGGCGACCCAACCGGTCTTGCCCTTGCCACTCCCCGCCCAGACCCGTGCCTGCTCCCGCCACTCGTCGGGGAACAGCCGAAAGATTTGGCCGCCGGGCGCGGCCACCTGGAGTTCGAGCAGAGGCGCCCAACGCCCGATGTGCAGAGAATTTCTCGGATCGATGTTGTCGATCCCGGTGAGTTTTGCCAGCACCGCCGGGAAGCCGCCGACATAGCGAGCGTACTCGGAGTCGCTCTTCTCACCGTGGCCCTCGTAGGGGCGAAGCCAAAAACGAAAATGCTCGTTGACGGCAAGCAGATCGTCGAGAGTCGCCCCCGGGTCGGGGAAGAAGAAGTCGATCATGAGAAACCCGGTCCGGAGTGGGTCGTGTCCGGAACCGTTCGCGTCCTGCGGCACGTTACCTGCGCACCATTCGAAAAGGGCGAGGCGCGGGTTCGCGACTTCGACCGTGAGATTTCCCGATTTCGAAGGGACGGTGAACTGTGCCGCCTCGGCCTCAGGCCGCCGTTTGAGTTCGAGCCAGAGCGCCCGATCGTAGAGCGCGGCCGACGTCTCCATGGTGAGGTACTGCCGCCGAAAGGCGCCCGGAAATCCTTCGATCGGCTGGTAGCTCAAGCTTTCCGAAATGGGATCCGAGGTCGAGACGACGTGCGGGCTATAGATGAATGGGAGAACGAACCGGGAGAAGCTCGCGGGGAACTCTCCGTGCGGATCGCCGGTCGTCAACGCGAGATCTCGAACCAAACCCTTCTCCTTCCCATGGAGCCAAGGAACCGGAAGCGCGGCCAAATGTTGAGTTTGCGAGGAGCGAGTTGGAATCTACCTTTAGCCCTAAGGAAAAGGCAAACAGGCCGCCCTTTCCCTCTCTTCCCCGACCCTTCGGGTCGCTTCATCCATTGGAAACGCGAAGTTGGCGGGCAAAAAGGGCCGAGGGGCCCTTTTGCCCCGTTCTCCCCCCGGCCGGGCGTGACAGCCGCTCCGAACAGTTGTAGTCTCCCGTCCAGGCAAAAGCCGTACCACTTTTCGGGACCTCTTCGCCAAATTGGCACCCAGGTTCCGGAAACGGCCGCAAGTTCCTTGACAATCAATGCTTTACGAGTCGTCTCGGCGAGCAAAAACGAAGCGTCGGCTAGCGAAAGGCAAGCGTATGTCGCGAGGTTCCGGAAATCGCCCTTGTAACCCCCTGATTCAGAAGGGGTTGCAAAGGTGGCCCTCCGAATGTCCCTGATCAGTCAGGTGGGATTGCGACTCTCATCTTCGGTTTTTCCTTCCTCTTGTTCCTCTATTTCTCCGAATGTCCCTGATCAGTCAGGTGGGATTGCGACAGAGACAATGTCGGCCACCGTGTTGAGGTCGTTCTCGTACTCCGAATGTCCCTGATCAGTCAGGTGGGATTGCGACCATACTCACT
>JBBRUC010000019.1:0-45482 GCA_038248205.1 Thermoanaerobaculia bacterium | reverse complement strand
CGCCGGATGGCGGACCAACTCCAGCGCCCGACGAAACGTACCTGACTCTCCGCGCAAAGCGTTTCCTCTATTTGGAGCGGTCGTTTAACGCCCAGTCATAAGGCGCGAATTCGAACTCGACCTTACCCTTAGCGGCGTCGAGCATCTTCTGCTTGTCCGCGGGGACGTACTTGTGCAGGAACTTGACCCGGCCGCCCCCCCACTTTTCGAAGTCGTCCTTGAACCAATCCATGATCTTGGTCACGGTCACGGTGAGCTTGTCCCCGTCCTTCTTGAACTTGGCGCCGTAGGGGCCGGTCATGAACTTCCGTGCCTGATCGTCGAGCTGGGCGTCGATCTTCGAGCCGACGTACGCCTCGGTGCGGATCGGCGGGCAGGTCTTGGCGGCGCAGTTGATCGCGAAGTGGATACGGGGGTCTTTGAACGGCTCGCGGATCTTGCTGTTCTCGATCGTGTCGAGCGAGATCTTGCCGCCTTTAGTGACGATCGTGTCCTTTTTGAACACGTTCAGCCGGATCAGGAAGTCGGTCGACAGGTCGCGGATCGACTTGACCGGATACCCCTCAACGACGGTCGAGACCACCGAGATGTTGTACAGATTGATCCAATAGGCCAGCTGATCGTTCTTCGCCAGCTTGCCGGGGTCGACCGTCGCCATCCGCTGGCGGAGCTTGGCGAGGGCGGGCGAGTCGTTGGCCTTAAGCGCCTTGTAGTTCATCCCCTGGGCGGGGTCGTAGTACTTTTCGAGCAGTTGGTTCCAGCCGGAATAATCCACGGGCCCCTCTTCCGCCCGAAGGGGCGAGGACGGCACAAGGGAGACGAGTGCAGGAAGCACGAGTGCGAGGGCGAGTGTCTTACGTTTCATGTTCACCTCTACGGTGCGGCGGTCGAACCGGATGATGCCTCACTCGATGCGTCTCTTGACGTAGCGATGTTTGGGCAGTTTACACGAGGCAATGGAGGGAGCACGGTCAAGCGTTGGAGGTAGGCGGGATAGGTCCAGAGGGGCACCGTCCGCAAGCACGAGAGGAGGTCGCGCCACATCGCCAGACTCGCGGGCAGGCCGCGACGCCAGCCGACCTTCGTCACCTTCGAGCGATGCTCCAAGCCGTCGAGACGGCGGATCGAACTCGACCAGCCTCGGCGGACGACCACCTCGTTTATCAGGATTTCAATCTGAAAGCCTCGGCTGTTCGTCAGATCGACCGCCGTAAATACTTCGCGCCGCAAGGCGCGCAAGCCGGTGATCGGCGGCAGGCGCATGAACAGCGGGTCGCGCAGGGGGCCGTACGGCACGATCCCGCACGAGAGCGCGAACGGTCCGGCGAGCACGGGTGCGACCAGCCCTTCGAAATGCTCCGGGACGACCCCGGTCAGATCGGAGTCGAAAAAGACCAGCACCTCGGCATTCGATGCCGCCACTCCGGCACCTAATGCACGACCCTTGTGCCCCGGAGCGCCGGACGGGGGAATCGTCACCACCTCCGCCCCCGCACCCCGAGCGACCGCGGCCGTTTCGTCGGTCGAGCCGTCGTCCACGACGTACACCGTCCCGACCCCGGCCGCCCCGAGCGCCGCACGTACCACGCCGGCAACCGTCGAAACCTCGTTCCGAGCGGGGATTACGACATCGAAACCGGTGGCCACAGATCGATATGGTACCTGGAAGTATCCCCGACGCGTCACGATACGGAGTCGGGAAGCAACCGGCCTGCCAAGGGCTTCGTCGGCAAGGAACAACCGGCCACCTGAGGAACGGATTCTCTGCGCGCGAGGCATCAACCGCCCCGCCAAACGTCGGTCTCGCCCATTCGTCTCCTGATCTGAGCCACTGAGTCAATGATCTTGGTCGTTCAGCGATTGATCTGGATGGTCGCACCATTGATCTTTGAGACTCCGCTATTGATCTCGACTACTCGGACAATGATCTTGGTGGCTCCTCGTTTGATCTGACCTTCCGAGACAATGATCTAGGTAGCTCAGCTATAAATCTGAATGATTGAACCAATGATCTGAGTTCCTCAGACATTGATCTGAGCGATATAGTCGTTGATCCGGATGACAAAGTCATTGATCTGGAGGATCGGCCTGGTGTAATCTGCGGCTCCGTTACTGATCTAGGTGTCCCCGAGCGATCGTTCGACATCAGAATCGAGTCCTTCGACGCTTTGTGGGGCACAGGAGACCGTCCAATGGCCGCTACCGGAAAAAGCCTCGCCGAACGCCTCAGCCGCTGGGACACCTTGGTCAACAACCTCGGGCGGTCGATCGACGATTGGCCGCAACTCTCCGAAGAGATCACCGCTCTCCAGATGATGCTCCAGGAGGCCCGAGCCCTCTCCGCCCGGCAAGACGCCCTACGGGCCGAGGCGCAAGAAAACACCGCCGCCCTCAACCACCTCGCCGACCAAGCCGACAAGCTCCGCAACCAGATCGGAGCCGGCATCCGCAGCAAAATCGGCTTCACCAGCGAGATGCTGATCCAATTCGGCTTCCGCCCAAAGCCCACGGGCGGGAGGCGGTCGAAAAAGCGGGTGGCGGCGCAGGGGGGTTCGGATGGAGGAAATCCGTTGGAGTGATTCGGAACTGTTCGTCAGCTTCCGGCCATGAGGAACGGGGCGAATCGCTACCCGTGGCGGTGATTCAGCTGTCCGTTACCCCCTCATTCGTACCGCAAAGCCACCACCGGTTCCACCCGCGTCGCCCGGCGCGCCGGAACCCAGGTCGCGACGACCGCGACGAGTAGCAGAACGAGCGGCACACCGACGAACGTCACGGGATCGCGGACGGTGACGCCGTAGAGCAAGCTGCCGAGCGTTCTAGCGAGAAAGAAGGCTCCGACCAGACCGGTCGCGATTCCGGCGAGGACGGTCGCGAGCCCTTCGCGGAGCAGTTGGCGGAGGACGTCCCCGCCGCCTGCGCCAAGGGCCATGCGCAGGCCGATCTCGCGCGTCCTCTGGGAAACCGAATAGGAGAGGACGCCGTAGACGCCGAAAGCAGCGAGCACCAGCGCGAGCACGGCGAGAAGCGCGAGGAGCACCGCGTTGGCGCGCGGCGCGGCGACCGAATCGGAGAGCAGTTGGTCGAGCGTCTTGGCATTGGCGACCGGCAGGGCGGGGTCGACCTCGCGCACTGCGGCGGCGACCGCCGAGGTCATCGCCCCTGGCGAACCCACTGTGCGGACCACCAGCGCCGCCTCCGAACTGGGCGATTGAAGGAGCGGCAAGTAGGCTTGGAGGCCCGGCTCGTCGTTCAGCTCCGCGTGCCGGACATCGGCGACCACGCCCACGACCCTCAGCCATTCGGACTCGGCGTTGACCGGCACCCCGAACGTGATCCGTTTGCCGACCGGGCTCTGCCCCGGCCAGATCTTCTCGGCGAGCGAACGGTTGACCACAATCACCTTTTCGCTTTCCAGGCTGTCGTGATCGTCGAACACCCGACCGTCGTGGATCGGTATGGCGAGCGTCGCAAAGTACTCGGGCGAGACGAAACCCATGTTGGCCGCCGGCATGTCGGAGAGGGATTTGGGCGGCGCCTGCCCTTCGGCCCCGAAGGCGAGCATGTAGCGACTGCCGCTAAACGGTAGCGGATAGCCCGCCGCGGCTTTCTGCACCCCGGGAATCGCCTCGAGACGAGGCAGCAGATCGCGGAAGAAGGCGGCCTGCTTCGGCTCCTCGCGGTACGACGACTCGGGTAGCTGGATTTGCACCGACAGGGCGTGATCGGCGCGAAAACCCGGCTGGACGTTCTGCAGCTCGCGCAGGCTGCGCACCAAGAGGCCCGCGCCGACCAGAAGGACGATCGCGATCGCCACCTCGGCGAAGACCAACACCGAGCGTGTCCGCCGGCCGCGGCGATCGCCGGAGCCCTTGGCGCCATCGCGAAGGGACGACTGGAGATCGGATCGCGAAGCATGAAGCGCTGGGAGAAGCCCGAACAGAATACCGGTCACGAGCGACAGGCCGACCGTAAACGCCAGCACCGTCCCATCGACCCCGATCTCTTGAGCGCGCGGGATGCGATTGTTGAACAGGGACAAAAGAAGCGGTGTGCCGCGCCACGCAAGCAGCACCCCGAGCAAACCGCCGACGACGGACAGAAGCGTGCTCTCGGTCAAAAACTGACGGACCAGACGGGCTCGGCCGGCGCCCAAGGCGGTACGGACGGCGACTTCGCGCTCGCGGGCGGCGAGGCGCGACAGAAGCAGATTGGCGACGTTGGCGCAGGCGATCAGGAGCACCAGGCCTACCGCGCCGAGCAGCACGAACAACGCGGGGCGAATGTCCTCGACCATCAGGTCGCGCAGTGGAATCAAATTCACCCCCCACCCCTCGTTGCTATCGGGATGGGCTTTGGCGAGCCGCGCGGCGATGCCGGTCATCTCGTTCTGCGCCCGTTCGATCGAAACCCCTGGCTTGAGCCGACCGGTCACCCCAAGGAAATGGCCACCCCGTTGGTCCTCGGTGATCACGAGCTGCATCGGCACCCAAAGCTCGGTCCGCTGGGGAATTTCAAAGCTGGCCGGCATGACGCCCGCAACGAGGGTCGATTCGCCGTTCAAGATCAGACGCTTGCCGACGATCCCCGGATCCGCCCCGAACCGGCGCCGCCAGAGCCGTTCGGAAAGCACGGCGACCTTCGGTCCCCCGGGCGTGTCCTCCGAAGGAAGAAGCGGCCGGCCGAGAAGCGGCTTCGCCCCGAACACGTTGAAGAAATCGCCGCTCACCCGCGTCGCGAGCAATCGCTCGGCCTCGCCGTCGCCGGTCAGGTTCAGGTTGTCGCGGTGATTGGCGGCAAGGTGGGAGAACACGGTGTTCTGCGCCCGCCAATCGGCGAAATCGGGAGGAGCCGTCGAGAACCGAGGCAAGCTCGCGCTCGGATTCGAATCGACCAGCCGGATCACCCGCTCCGGCTCCGGAAACGGCAAAGTCTTGAGAAGAACGCCATAGACCACGCTGAAGATCGCCGTGTTCGCCCCAATCCCCAAGGCGAGCGCCACCACCGCGATCACAGTCAAAGCAGGATTCTTCCAAAGGCTCCGCCAAGCGAAGCGCAGATCGGTCGTGAAGTCTCTCATCGGCGTGTTTCTCCCAAAAGGGGCGCTCCGGGGGAAGCGTCCATTGAGAGTAACGCAGGAATGGAGGGAGAGTTTCGTGGGGGGTATTCGGTCGGCTTCGGGGTAATTCGTTTCTTACAAGCGGCGCCGCCAGTAGTCGGGCCTTCGGCTCTGATGTGCGATCGCATAAACCTGCGGGCCGGCCGATTCGTCCTCGCGGTAAACGAGCGAGTAGGGGAATCTTCGGAAAGGAAGCGTACGCATTCCAGACTCCTTGATTGCCCCGATCTTTTGGTTGACTTCGAGGAGAGCGATGACTTGCTCGAACTCGTCAAGAAACGCCGCTGCGATCGCGATGCTGGCGTTTTTCGAATAGTACACGGCCGCTTCACTCAGCTCGGCGTCCGCCTCTTCATGGAGCCAATAGCTCAAGCGATGCTCGCTCTCGCCCGCTCCAGCGCCTCCGGACCAGCGATCATTTTTGAGCGACCCTCTTTGACATCGGCTTCTCGTCGAAGGGCTTCCGCAACCCACGCCCGCTCCAACTCGGTGTCGGGCTCGAAACTCCAAATCAGCCGCTCCAGGAGATGAGCGCGGTCTTGGGGGGCAAGGCTGAGTACCTGAGCCTCAAGGTCATGGAGCAGTGTTGCCATGTCGTCCTCCGGTCGTCGCCGAGACCCTAAGCATGCCATAGACCGGATCCGGAGGGGCACGCCCCCCAGGGCGCACTTGTTCCAGGAAGTGGCGGCTTGAGGAAGATCCGATGGTCTCTGCGCAGCAACGGAAAGCGCTGAAATGAAGGACTCCGACTTCCAACTTCTTGTCACCAGCCTTCGGCAAGCAGGTCAGATTCGGCGCGGAGAGATCGCTCCCGCTCGGCGTTTCGAGGTGCGGTCCGAGGATGTGAAGGCGATTCGCGCCAACTTGGACATGTCGCAATCGGAGTTCGCCTTGATGATCGGGGTCAGCGTGGCGACGCTGCAGAATTGGGAACAGGGGCGCAGAAGCCCGGAGGGGCCGGCCCGAGCCCTCCTCCAAGTCGCCGCGAGCAATCCCGCAGCGGTCGCTGCCGCGCTCGACCCACGAATGGCAGTTGGCCTCGAAGTCGCTGTCGCCGCACGGCGGCGCTGAGGGAGTGGCCTCGTTAGATTTTGCGCACTGGTCCGGGATAGGTCGCCAAGATCGCGTCGGTGGTAAGCAGGGTGATGCCTTCGCTCAGAGCTTGGGCCAGCAGAAGACGGTCGAACGGGTCTTTGTGCAACACGGGAAGCATGTCGATGCTCACCGCGTGTTGGCTCGTTACAGTGAGTTCCTGATAGCCGTTGTCGAGCAGGCCCCGCCGTAAGAGGCGCGGATCGACGCGGAAATCCTCACGGCCCAGGGCGCTCTTGATCGCGACCTCCCAGAGGCTCGCGGCGCTGAAGAGCAACTCGTTTTGGGGATCGTCCAGGAGCCGGCGCGCAGCTTTCGAGAGCCGCTCGTTTTGGCCGGCCGCCCAAAGGAGGAGGTGCGTGTCGAGCAGGAGTTTCACGCACCCATTCCGAAAAGGGACGCGATCTCGGCTTCTCCCATGCGATCGAAGTCGTCGGGCACGGAGATCTCGCCCTCCAGAAAGCCCAGCCGCCGAGGCACCGCGGGTGCGTCCAAAGCTGCCACTTTCACCAAGGGCTTGCCAGCCTTGGCGATCACGAACGGCTCACCTTTGACCGCCTGGTCTACCAGCTTTGAGAGCTGGGTTTTGGCTTCGTGGATGTTGACGGTGGTCATGGCTGCTCCTTCAGTGAACCAAGGTGACTGGACTAAGCCTAGGGGCGCCGCTCACCCTTCGTCAAGCCACGTAGAAAAATCCCGAGCCCCTGACCGGAGAGCCCAGAACCCCAATTCTCGGGGTCCGGCCAAAGCGCAGGGCCACGGCAAGCCGAATTTCGAGGCGCGGTGGAGGGCTACTTTGATTGGCCGGTGGATTTGGGTTCCGCTCACGGCCTTGTACCGTGGCTCCAATCCACATAAGCTGCCAACATGAAAGCCGTACAGGTCATGTTCGAAGAGGATCTTCTCGCGGAGCTTGACGAGACGACGGATGTCCGTGAAAAGGGCCGATCGGCGGTGCTGCGAGATCTCACGAGCGAGTTTCTGCGCCAAGGTCGTGAGAGAGAGATCGACGCACAGTACGAGCGGGCCTATGCCGGCGTCGAATCGCCTCTAGGAGAAGGTTTCGAGGGATGGGAAGACGAGGGAATATGGCCCCCCGAGTGAACCGAGGCGAGATCTGGCTCTACACCTTTGGGCTTCCCGACAAGCGTCGTCCGGTGCTCGTTCTCTCGCGGCAGAAGGCGATCAGCCTACTCCACACCGTTCTTGTGGCGCCGATCACCTCCACGGCACATGGAGCACCTAGCGAGGTCCAGGTGGGAATCGAGGAAGGGCTCAAGCACCCCTCCGTGGTCAACCTGGATCAAGTCCAGACCGTAGGTCAAAAGAGCCTCCATCATTTCATCGGCACTGTCGGATCCGAGACAATGAGAGAGGTCTGCCTGGCCCTACGGATCGCCACCGGGTGCGCTGACTGAGGTCAGGCATGGCCTGCTCGATCAGGCCGCCGGGAGCTTCGGGTCAGCGGTGACGTACCGGCGGAACACATGGGTATCGGAGAGCAGCTTCATCGTCCCTCGAACAACCGCAAAACTTCCTCCGGCAGCGGCTCATCGGAGTCGTCCGGGACCGTGAACTCGCCGGCACATAGGCCGAACGGTCGCGGCTCCGGCTGGGCGGCCAGGACAGGTCGCAGCTCGGCGACCGGATGACCGCCACGCACCACAACCAAGTGTTCCCCGGCCTCCACCCGATCCAACAGGGAGTCGGTTTCCATTTGAAGCTCGCGCAGGCTAACGGGACTCATGGAGCAATTATCTCACAGGGCCACCGCGAACAAAGTCGGCAGCTTGGGCCAGCAGAAGACGGTCAAACGGGTCTTTGTGCAACAGGGGAAGCGCAGCTTTCGAGAGCCGCCGAGGCACCGCGGGTGCGTCCAAAGCTTCCACTTTCACCAAGGGCTTGCCAGCCTTGGCGATGACGAACGGCTCACCTTTGACCGCCTGGTCTACCAGCTTTGAGAGCTGTGTCTTGGCTTCGTGGATGTTGACGGTGGTCATGGCTACTCCCTCAGTAAACCAAGGTGACTGGACTAAGTCCAGGAGCGCCGGTCACCCTTCGTCAAGCCACGTAACTTGGGCGACGCGCCGAGGATCTATACTCACCTCATGGCGACTGTAACCGTTGAGCTGCCCGAAAGTATCTACTCGACCCTCGGGCGATCTCCGCGCGAGCTGGCGCAGGAAGTCCGGCTTGCCGCTGCGATCGACTGGTATTCGCGGGGCCTTGTCTCACAAGGACGCGGCGCCGAGATCGCTGGAGTCCCAAGGGCGGATTTCATCGACGCGCTGGCCGATCGCAAGATCGAGGTCGCCCAGATCGATTTCGATTCGCTGGACCGAGAACTCGGGAGTGTATGAGGCGGCCGCTGCGCCTCCCTCAAACCCGCACTGGTCGGTGAGATTCCGTCGTTGATCGCCGCGTGGAACCTCGGAGCCGGAGAATCTGAAGTGCTCACTTGGGCGCACAAGCATCCTGGAACCCTCGCCGTGCTGGACGACATGGCAGGTCGGCGATGCGCGGAGTCGGTGGAGATTCCCGTACTGGGTACTGCAGGACTGGTGCTCGCGGCCAAGAGAAAGAACCGAATCGCAGAGGCACGGCCACTGCTTCGGAGCTTGGTGGCGGCGGGCCTGTATCTTTCCGAGCGTACACTGGCCGAGTTGCTGAGGAGGGCTGGGGAGTAGCTCCAGAGTTTTTCAAAAAATGCCCGCGCCACCCCCTTGACGCCACCGCCCGGCACGCGAAACCATAGCGGGCTGCCCGCCGCGGCTTCTCGCGGTCGTCTTCGGGGCCTATCTACCGCCATGTTCACGATCTTCAAGGACTTCCCGTTTTCGGCGGCCCATGCGATTCGGGGTCATACGCGGGGCTGTCAGAACCTGCACGGCCACAACTACCGGGTGCGGGTGCATCTGACGGCGAAGCGTTTGGACGCCTTGGGAATGGTGCTCGACTTCGCGGATTTGAAGGCGATCATGGCCGAGGTGATCGGGCCGTTCGACCATCGGGTGCTCAACGAAATCCCGCCGTTCGATGTCCGTAACACCACCGCCGAGCTGATCGCGCAGTATGTCTGCGAGGAGGTATCCCGCCGGCTGACCAAGGCGGAGGAGGCGGGTGGCGAGGACCGAGGCGTACGGGTGGCGCAGGTGGATGTCTGGGAGACCGACACGTCGTGCGCGATCTTTCGGCCGGAAGGCGGCTCCCAAAGCGGCAGCTAGAACCCGGCAGGGAGTAATCCCGTACGTAGAGTTGTTTTCACCCCGAGTGCCCCTGGCACTCCAGGGCCTAGTTCTGAATTCCGTCCCGAGGAGATTTCCCTTTGAGCCCCGAGCCGACCGCACCGAAAGAACGCCCCGACCTCTCCGCCCTGCGCATGGACCGCGCCGCCTATGAGGCGCCCCCGCGGCGCCATCTCGGCTGGGTGATCGCGGTTCTGCTGCTCGGCGGGATCGGCGCTTGGGCCTGGTTTGCGCCGGCTCCGTTCCTCTTGCCCAAGGTCGAGACCACGACCGTCCAGATCGTCACCCCTACCGAGGCGTCGACCTTGCTGACCGCGACCGGCTACACCTATGCCAAAGATCGCGCGGCGGTCGGTTCGCGGGTGATCGGCCGGGTGGTCGAACTCAAAGTGGACGAAGGCGACCGGATCAAGAAAGGCGACACGATCGCGATTCTCGACAGCGCGGACCTGCGCGCCCAGATCGATCAGGCGAAAGCGCGCCTGGCCGAGACCGAGGCCCGGCAGGCCGACGCCGTGCGCGAGAACGGCCGGCAGCAACGGTTGGTGGCGGAAGGCGTGGTCGCCCAGGCGGCGGCCGATTCGGCCGCGACCGCGCTGCTGATCGCCAAGGCCCAGGTAGAGACGGCGAAAGCCGCCCTGCGGGCCGGGGTCGCCCAGCTCGACTACACGGTGATCAAGGCGCCACTTTCCGGCGTGGTGATCGAGCGCAACGTAGAAGTGGGCGAGATGGTGGCGCCGGGCGGTTTTACCAGCCAGCAGTCGACCGGGGCGATCGTCCGCATCGCCGGGCTCGGCTCGCTCGAAGTCGAAGCCGACATCAACGAGGCCTACATCGCGCGAATCAAGCCGGGCCAACCGGCCGAGATCAAAATCGACGCCGTGCCGGATCGCAAGTACTCCGGTCATCTGCGGCAGATCGTCCCGACCGCCGACCGACAGAAGGCGGTGGTAGAGGTCAAGGTGACGATCGACGACCCCGACGAGCGGCTGGTACCCGATATGAGCAGCACCGTCACCTTCTTCGACGACGGCGCGGCGCGCCGGATCGAAGAGGAAAAGCCGCGAATCTATGTTCCGAAATCGTCGGTCGGCCGAGCCGGCGCCGCCGCCTACGTCTTCCAGGTGAAGGACGGCCGACTGGAGCGGCGCGAGATCGCCGGGGTGGACGAGGTCGTGGACGGCAAGCCGACGGATCGATTCGAGGTCACCTCCGGGCTTTCGGGCGGGGAGACGATCGTCAAGAATGAGGTAGCCGGTCTCAAACAAGGGCAAAAAGTCAGGCTCGTCACGAAGTAGGCTTTCGAGCCGTCGTCATCTATCTTTGAGAAGGAGGGGTCGGCATGGCCAACGTCGTCGATCTGGATCGCGTCACCAAAAACTATCGCCGGGACAAGTTCGACATCGAGGTTCTGGCGGGCGTCACCTTCGCAGTGCCGGAAGGGGGATTCGTCGCCCTGATGGGTCCGTCCGGCTCCGGAAAAAGCACCCTGCTCAACCTGCTCGCCGGAATCGATCGACCGACCTCCGGCAGCCTTGCGGTGGCCGGCCAAGACATCGCCCGGCTGAACGAAAGCGAGCTGGCGAGCTGGCGGCATCGCCACATCGGCTTCATCTTCCAGTTCTATAACCTGATTCCCGTCCTCACCGCGTTCGAGAACGTCGAGCTGCCGCTCACCCTCACCCGCCTCAGTAAGGCGGAGCGCAAGCGCAAGGTCGAGACCGCTCTCTCGGTGGTGGGCCTCGGCGACCGGATGAAACACTTCCCGCGCCAGCTTTCGGGCGGCCAGGAGCAGCGGGTCGCGATCGCCCGGGCGATCGTCACCGATCCCGATCTCCTGCTCGCCGACGAGCCGACCGGCGACCTCGACGCCAAGAGCGCCGAGGACGTGCTCGACCTGCTGGTGCAGCTAAATCAGGACTTCGCCAAGACAATCGTCATGGTCACCCACGATCCGCGTGCCGCGACACGGGCCAAGACCGTGCTCCATTTGGAGAAGGGTCGGCTGGTCGAACAGGAAGCGGCGTAACGGCCGGTCCGGAGGAAGACTGACATGGCGATCGGTACCCTGGCCCTCAAAAATCTGAAACGCAACAAGATCCGCACCGCGCTCACGCTGTTGAGCGTCGCCTCGGCACTCCTTCTGCTCTGCTTGCTGTGGGCGTTCCTCGAAGCGATGCAGGGTGTCGAAGGAGCGGACGACACGCGCGTCGTGGTCCGCAGCGCCGTCTCTCTCGCGACGCTCTTGCCCGAGGCGTACTGGCGCAAGCTCGAGACGATTCCGCACGTCCAGGCGGTGACTCCGCTCAACTGGTACCAGGGCACGTACAAAGACGACCGTCCGGAAAATTTCTTTCCGCGTTTCGCCAGCGACCCGGCGACACTGTTCCAGGTGTTTCCTGAGTACCAAATGCCCGAGGAACAGAAGAAGGCCTGGGCCGCGGAACGCGGCTCGTTCATCGCCGGCAAAGAGCTGGCCGACAAGTACGGCTGGAAGATCGGGACCCCGATCACGATCAAGGGCGACATCTACCCGTTCGACCTGAGCAACATCACGCTGCGCGGCATCTTCACCCTGCCGGAGCGGCCGACCCAGGAACGGCAGATCTTCTTTCATCGCCAATACCTGGAAGAGGCGATCGGCAACCGCGGGCTGATCGGCACCTACTTCCTGCGCCTCGACAAGGCCGACTCGGTGCCGAGCGTGGTCGCGACAGCCGAGAAGATGTTCGAGAACTCCGATGCCCAGGTGCGCGCGGAGACCGAAAAGGCGTTCAACCTGTCGTTCCTCGAAATGATCGGCAACGTCCGCCTGCTGTTCGGCGCGATCGGGCTCGCGGTGGTGATCTCGATCTTCTTCATCACGGCCAACACCATGGCGATGGCGGCGCGCGAGCGGACCGGCGAGATGGCGGTCTTGAAGACTCTCGGCTTCAGCGGCAAGCAGGTGCTCACCCTGGTGGTGCTCGAATCGCTCGCGGTGGGGGTCTTCGGCGCGCTGCTCGGCTGCGGCCTGGCGTTCGCCCTGGTGGGCGGTCTCGCGAAAGCCGCCGAAAAGGTCTTCCCCGTTTTCAGCACGATCGCCGTGACACCGAAAATCTGGTTCATCGGCCTCGGCGTCGGCCTCGCGATCGGATTGCTCTCCGGCCTGGTACCGGCCATCTCCGCGTCGCGCATGCGCATCGCGGACGCCCTCCGAAGGATCTGAGACGATGAAAATTCCGCTCAAATACAACTTCCGTAGCCTGTTCGTCCGCCGGGCGACGACCCTGATGACGATCGGCTCGATCGCGTTCGTCGTCTTGGTCTACATCGGCGTCCTCGCTCTCGCAGGAGGTCTCAAAACTGCGTTTGCCGCGAGCGGCGATCCGAGAAACGTCCTGGTGCTGCGCGAAGGAGCCAAGTCCGAGGTCGAGAGCTTCTTCGGCCTCGACAAGGCGCGGTTGCTCGCGGCCCTGCCGGGCGTCGGACGCGGTCCGAACGGCGAGCCGCTCGCTTCGGGCCAAACCACCGTGCTGCAGATCTTGAAGCGCGCCGACGGCAGCGAGAGCAATGTGTCGATCCGCGGCGTCGAACCCGCGATCTTCGACATCCGCCCGCAGGTGAAGCTGATCGAAGGGCGCCGCTTCGAGCCGGGGCGCGCGGAGGTGATCGTCGGCAGCAAGCTCGCGGGCCGGTTCGCGGGGCTGGAAGTCGGCAAGCAGATGCAGTTCGGCCGGGTGCAGTTCCGCGTGGTCGGTATCTTCGATTCGAACGGCGGCAGCTTCAACTCCGAGATCTGGGTGCCGATCGCCGACCTGCGCGACGCGTTCCGCCGCGGCGAAAGCGTTTCGACCGTGGTACTTCAGGCGGCTTCGGCCGACGAGGCGGTGGCGCTGGTGGATCGGATCAAGGCGGATCAACAGCTGAAGCTGCAGCCTAAACTGGAGACCGAGTACTTCGCCGAACAGGCGAACCAGAACTCGCGCCAGTTCGTGATCCTCGGCAACGTGCTCGCGGTGTTGATGTCGTTCGGCGCCTGCTTTGCCGCCGCGAACACCATGTACGCCCAGGTGGCGGCGCGCGCCAAAGAACTCGGCACGTTGCGGGCGGTCGGCTTTCCGCGGCGCACGATCCTGGTCGCGTTCTTGGTCGAGGCCGCGATCCTCGGTCTGCTCGCGGGCTGCGTCGGCGCACTCGCCGCCCTGCCGCTCAACAGCATCACGGCCGGCACGATGAATGGCGTGACTTTCTCTGAGATCAGTTTCAATCTACGGACGACGCCGCAGATTCTCGCGAGCGGCATCTTCCTTGCAGTTCTTACCGGAGTGCTAGGAGGCCTGCCGCCCGCCATCGCAGCGGCGCGACGGCCGATCACTCAGTTACTGCGCGAAGTTTGAGGTCGCGGGGCGGGTTTGGGTCGATTGACGCTCTGCGGCATAATGGCTGAGAACCGGCCGTCGAGCGGGTAGTCTGGCAGATGACTACCGGGACTCGATCGGCATAGTGTCGAATCGTTTTTGTGGGCCTTATCGGTTAGGAGAGATGTCGATGTCCCAGGAAACCAAAGTCATGGAACCGGAGTCGGCGATCGCTCCTTCGGTAACCCTCCCGCCCGCCCGTTTGATTCTCGAAGACACCGAATATTCGTTGCCTGTCGTCGTCGGCTCGGAAGGCGAGAAGGCGATCGACATCAGCCAGCTGCGCTCCCGGAGCGGCTACATCACGCTCGATCCAGGCTACGGCAATACCGGCTCGTGCGAAAGCGAGATCACCTTCATCGACGGGGATCAGGGAATCCTGCGCTATCGCGGTTACCCGATCGAGCAGATCGCCGGGCACTCGCTGTTTACCGAGGTGAGCTACCTCCTGATCTACGGCCACCTGCCGAACGTCGCCGAGTGGGAGGACTTCCGCGAGCGGCTGACCAAGCACAGCCTGATTCACGAGGACATGAAGAAGTTCTTCGAGAGCTTCCCGGCCAACGCCCACCCGATGGCGATCCTCTCGGCCATGGTCGCTTCGCTCTCGACCTACTACCGCGACAGCGAGAGCGAAGAGAACTTCGACCTGAACATCATCCGGCTGCTCGCAAAAGCCAAAACGATCGCCGCCTTCTCGTACAAGAAGAGCATCGGCCAGCCGTTCATGTATCCGAGGAACGACCTGTCCTACTGCTCGAACTTCCTCCACATGATGTTTGCCGTGCCGTCCGAGCCCTATGCGCCTTCGGCGGTTCTCGAACGGGCGCTCAACCTGCTATTGATCCTCCACGCCGATCACGAGCAGAACTGCTCGACCTCGACGGTGAGGATGGTCGGCAGCTCGCAGGCGAACATCTTCGCCTCGGTTTCGGCGGGAATCTGCGCGCTCTGGGGTCCGCTCCACGGTGGCGCCAACCAGGCCGTCATCGAGATGCTCGGCAAGATCCAAGCCGACGGCGGCAACTACCAGAAGTATGTGGATCTCGCTAAGGACAAGTCCTCGGGCTTCCGCCTGATGGGCTTCGGCCACCGCGTCTACAAAAATTTCGATCCGCGGGCCCGCATCTTGAAGCAGTCGTGCGATGAAGTTCTCGCCGAGCTGGGCGTGAACGATCCGTTGCTGGAGATCGCCAAGAACCTTGAAGAGGTCGCATTGAACGACTCGTTCTTCGTCGAGCGCAAGCTCTACCCGAACGTCGACTTCTACAGCGGCATCATCTACCGCGCGATGGGCATCCCTACGAACATGTTCACGGTCATGTTCGCGCTCGGCCGGCTACCCGGCTGGATCGCCCATTTGAAGGAGATGCGCACGGAGGGTGCCCGCATCAATCGCCCCCGCCAGGTCTACACCGGGGCCACCGAACAGCGCTTCGTACCGATCGACGAACGCTAGGCAGTCCAGAGGGGAGGAGCGGTACCGCCACCGCTGCTCCCCCATCCCGCCCAGAGCCGTCTTCCTCCCACTCTGCAACAGAAGGGTTGAGCCGGAGCCGGACTTCCTCTAGAGTCCCGCCAGTTTTTCTATTCGGCCTGAATCGCAGGAATCGCAGGAATAGGTTCCCGCCCGCCGTCCCTGAGGACTCGGGGCCGAATTTTCTCTTCGCCAACCCGGCGCTGACTCTGGACAGGAGACATGGGTTTATGAGATTACGAAGCCTAACCGCCTTTTTGCTCTTCGCGCTCCTCGCGACCGCGAGCTGGGCGCAAGGCAACCCCACCGCGAAGCTCTCGGGCCGCGTATTCAACGACGGGGAGCCGCTCGTCGGTGTGCTCGTCACGGCCAATTCGCCGAACGTCCAAGGGGCGCGCTCGGTGACCACCACCAACAACGGCGACTACCTGTTTCCCGCCCTTCCGGCCGGTGAGTACACCCTAACTTTCGCCCTGGAGGGGCTGGAGACGGCCACTCGCACGATCCGTCTCGGCGCGGCGCAGTCGAGCGTTCTCGACGTGTCGCTCGAGGTGTCGGCGATCGCCGAAGAGATCGTGGTCACCGGCCAGCTCGAAGTCATCTCGCAGGGAGCGGAGAGCGCGGTGACGTTCTCGAAGACCCTGGTGGATGAGCTGCCGACCGGCCGCACGGTGGACGAGATCGTCGGCCTCGCGCCAGGTGTCAGCACCACCGGCCCGGCCAAGGATAGCGGCACCGGGCAGGCGAGCATTTCGATCTCGGGCGCCCCGAGCTTCGAGAACCTGTTCCTGATCAACGGCGTGGTCGCGAACGAAAATCTCCGCGGCCAGACGTTCCCGCTGTTCATCGAGGATGCCGTCCAGGAGACGACCGCCTCTTCCGGCTCGATCTCCGCCGAATACGGCCGGTTCACCGGCGGCGTGGTCAACGTGATCACCAAGTCGGGCGGTAACCAGTTCTCCGGCTCCCTGCGCTCGACCCTGCGCAACCAGGATTGGACACCGAAGGTGAGCAAGTCGGCCGTCAAGAGCGACGGTGCGAGCAACTTCTCCGAGACCGATCCCAACGACGAGATCATTCCCACCTACGAAGCGACACTCGGTGGGCCGATCCTGCGCGACAAGATCTGGTTCTTCCTCGCCGGCCGCGACGTCAAGAACACCCTGTCCACGCAGACCGCCGCCCCCACTTCGGTCCCCTTCTCGGCCGTCGCCGACGAGCAGCGCTACGAAGGCAAGCTGACGGTTTCGCCCACAGCGAAGCACACGTTCATCGGGTCGTACATCAAGATCGATCGCCTCGACGAAGGCAACTTCTTCGGCACCATCCTGGACTCGCGCAGCTTGGTCAATCGCGAGCTGCCGCAGGAGCTCAAGGCGGTCAGCTATAGCGGTATCCTCACCGACAAGCTGTACGTCACCGCCCAGTACAACGAGCGGACGTTCCAGTTCGTCGGCTCCGGCGCGCCGACCACCGACTTGATCCAGGGTACGCTGCTGCTCGATCAGTCGCGTGGCAACGCCCGCTACTGGTCGCCGACCTTCTGTGGCATCTGCCGCCCCGAAGATCGGAACAACAAGAATTATCTGGGCAAGGTCTCCTACTTCCTATCGACCGGCAAAGCCGGCACCCACGAACTGGTTGGCGGCTACGACTCGTTCGAGGACATCCGCGCGGCCGACAACCACCAGTCGGGCAGCGACTACCGCGTCTTTGGCACCGGCGCGATCATCCGGGGCGCCAACATCTTCCCGGTGTTCGACGACAACACGGTCATCCAGTACAACCCGATCTTCGAAGAAACCCGGGGCACCAGCTTCAAGACCAACTCGTACTTCTTGAACGACTCGTGGCGCTTCACCGATCGCCTGAGCCTCAACGTCGGCGTCCGCTATGATCAGAACGACGGCAAGAACGCCCAGGGTAGGAAGGTCGCGAGCGACTCCAATCTGTCGCCGCGCGTTTCGGCGACCTGGGATCCGAAGGGCGACGGCAGCTGGATCGTCAACGGCAGCTACGGCAAGTACGTTGCGGGAATCGCCAACAGCATCGGCGACTCGACCTCGACGGCCGGCTCTCCGGCGACCTTCCAGTGGGCCTATGAAGGCCCAACGGTCAACCTCGGCAATCCGGCCAATCCGGCCGATCCGGCCGCGGCGCTCACCACCCTGTTCAACTGGTTCAACGCGAACGGTGGCCCGAACGGCTCCCTGCCGTTGATCGGCGTCGCGATTCCGGGCGGGAACCAGATCATCCGCGGCTCGCTCAACTCCCCGAACGCCGACGAGTACTCGCTCGGCTTCTCCAAGCAGTTCGCCGGCAAGGGCATCGTCCGAGTGACCGCGATTCACCGCGACTTCTCCGATTTCTACGTCACCCGGGGCAACCTGACGACCGGTACGATCCCGAACCCCACCACCGGCGCCCCTCTCGATCTGCAGTTGATCGAGAATGACAACTCGGCCTTCGAGCGCAAGTACGATGCGCTGCAGGCGCAGTTCCAGTGGCGCCTGGTCAAGAAACTGAACATCGGGGGCAACTGGACCCTTTCACGGCTCCAGGGCAACTTCGACGGCGAGACACGCAACAGCGGCCCGGTCACCGGCGACTTGACGTATCCAGAATTCAAGGTCGCCAGCTGGAACCGGCCGGACGGCGACCTCTCCGCAGACCAACGCCACAAGGTAGGCCTGTACGGCGTCTATCGTCTGATCGATTCGGAGCGCCAGACGTTGAGTGTCAGCCTGTTCCAGAGCTATCAGTCGGGACTGCCTTACGGCGCCGTCGGCACGGCACTTATCTTTAACAACGTTGCCACGCCGACGCGGCCTGTATTCAACTATCGGCCGAATTCCGGTTACCAGACACCGCCGAGAACCGTCACCTACTACTTCACCGCCCGGGACGAGTTCCGGACCGACGACATCCTCCGCACCGATCTCTCGCTGAACTACAGCTACCGCATCGGAAAGGTCGAGCTCTTCGTCTCGCCCGAGGTGACCAACCTGTTCAACGCCGAGAACGTCGACACTACGGACACCCGTGGGCTCGACCAGACCGTGCTTTCGGCAGGCAACTCGGCTGGGCTGAAGGAATTCAACCCCTACACCGAGACACCAGTCGAGGGTGTCCACTGGCGGAAGGGACCGAACTTCGGTAAGGCGATCTCTCCCCTGGGATACCAGAACCGGCGCACCTTCCGCGTCTCGGTGGGCTTCCGCTTCTAGGATTCTTCTCCGAATCGAACCTGCCTGAAACGGGGCGCCCGGGCTTTAAGCCCGGGCGCCTTTTTCTTTGGGCTCTCGCCTGTTGTAGGGTCTAGGGGTTGATCGCATCTCCGCCAACCGACCCTGTGAGGTTCCATTTTCCATGAGCGACATCGAAACCCGCGTTTGGGACGCCCTCAAGCGCGTCAAGTTCCCCGGCATGAGCCGGGACATCGTCTCCTTCGGCTTCGTCCAGAGCGTCAAGACGGAGTCCGGCAACGTGACGATCGACCTTCAGATGGCGACGCAAAACCCAGAAGCGGCCGAAGGGGTCCGCGCCGATGTCGAGCGCGAAGTTCGCGCCCTTCCCGGCGTCGAGCAGGTTGAAGTCCACCTCCACTTCCAGAAGGCCCCCAGCCGCGAGGAGTCGGCCCAGCGCGCGGTGGCGCAGGACCCGGGACTGATCCCCGGCGTGCGCCACGTCGTCGCGGTCGCAAGCGGCAAGGGGGGGGTCGGCAAATCGACCGTCGCGGCGAACCTCGCCGTGGCGCTCGGTCAGCTCGGGCATCGCGTGGGACTGCTCGACGTGGACATCTACGGCCCGTCCGTTCCGATGATGTTCGGCATCGAAGAGCGCCCGCGCCTGGAAGGCAACCGCATCCTGCCGTTTGAAAAGCACGGCATCCGGGTCATGTCGCTCGGGTTCCTGCTCGACATCGACACTCCCGTGATCTGGCGCGGCCCGATGGTCATGCGGGCGATCGAGCAGATGCTCGGCGACGTGATCTGGGGCGACCTCGACGTCATGATCCTCGACATGCCACCGGGGACCGGCGATGCGCAGCTCACGGTGACCCAGAAGGTGCCGCTCTCGGGCGCGGTGATCGTCACCACTCCGCAAGACGTGGCGCTGATCGATGCCCGGAAAGGGCTCGCGATGTTCCGCAAGGTGAACGTGCCGGTGCTCGGGATCGTCGAGAACATGTCAGTCTTTATCTGCCCGCACTGCGGTGAATCGACCCACATCTTCAGGAAAGAAGGCGGCAAACGGACCGCGGAACTGCTCGGCGTCGACCTGCTCGGGTCAATCCCGCTCGATCCCGCGATCGTCGAAGGGGGAGACGCCGGAATCCCGATCTCGGTCGCCGCTCCCGACGGACCGCATGCCCTTGTGTTCCGGAGGATCGCCGAGGCCGTCTACGCCGAAGCCGAGCGCCAGGTCGCCGCAAGGCCGAAGCTTTCGATCGTCTGATGGCGGCCGCCGTGCCCGGACCGGGCGAAGCTGTCGCGGTCATCGCGGACTCTCACCTCGGCGGGCCGGGCGGCCCGATCGAGCCGATGCTCGCCCAGCTCGCGGCGCTACCCGCGGCGGGGGTCGGGCGGCTGATCCTGCTCGGCGACATCTTTCAGGCCTGGGTGGGGCTGCCGCATTTCGAAACGCCGGAAATCGCACGGTTCGTGGCGGCCCTCCGGGCGCTCCGGCGCCAGGGCCTGCGGATCGACTACATCGAAGGCAACCGGGATTTTTTCCTGGCCAAAAGCCCCTACCGCGACGTCTTCGATTCGATCGGTCTCGAAACCTCCTTCGAGGCGCAAGGAGTACGGTATCTGGCGGTCCACGGCGATGGGCTCAACGACTCCGACTGGCAATACCGCGCTTGGCGCCGCCTATCCAAGAGTCTGCCGGTTGAACTCGCACTGCGTACCCTCCCGCGGAGCCTGGCCCGCCGAATTGTCTCCTTGACCGACCGCCGCCTCGCCAACACCAATTTCAAGCACCGCACCGTCCTGCCCGAACTCGCCATCCGCACCTTCGCCGAACGCCGCCTCGCCGAAGGGCACGACGTCCTCCTCCTCGGCCACTTCCACGAGGAGCGAACCTGGCCCCTCCCAAACGGCGAAGTCCGCCTCCTCGAGGCCTGGTTCAAGAGCCGGCGGGTGGAGCGGTTCGGGTAAGGAGCCGAGGCAATGGCTCGCTCGCACGTGACGTCGTCAGGGGCTACAATCCAATTCATGCTGTCCTTGAGTCCCACCTTTCGCTTAGAACCCGACTTCCCCGACGCCGCGCGCGCGTTTCCTCAGCTCCGCTTCATGGGGAGCAAGTTCTGACTTCTTCCCTTGATCTATGACGTTTTGTCCCAACTCGATTTCTCTTCCGCTCTGGATGCCTTTTCCGGTTCAGGTTGTATTGGGTAGGGGAAAGAAGTCCACTCAAACGACTTCCTCAACTTTTGCGCCACCATTGCCACGGCAACGATCGAGAATCCCGGCATCAGCCTCGGCGAGGAGGACTTGGCGAACCTCCTGGCCTACGACCCGAAACACGAGCACTTCATCGAGCGAACCTTCACCGGCATATTTTTACTCCGGAAGATCTCAGGTTTCTCGATCGTGTCTCGTGAAACATCCGGAAGGTGCGCGATCGACATAAAAAGGCACTAGCGGTCACTCTGGACCACCAGCTACTGCAGGAGCTAGCCTCGCTGCGCTTTCTCGAGGCGCACCACAACGTGCTGATCCTCGGGCCGGTCGGGGTCGGCAAAACCCATCTGGCGTCGGGTCTGGGCCATATCGCGTGTGGCCGTGGCCACAGCGTGTTCTTCCTGCGCACCGAGGCTCTGCTCAAGGAACTCCGCGCCTCGAGACGCTGTGACAACATCAACCCATTAACCCGGGTGGTCCCATGCTTGTGGCTAACCCCCGGTCCCTTCCTGGTGGCTAACGACAGTCAGCTCTGGAATTTCAGTCATAGCGCGTTCCTATATGCGTGGTAGAGGCCTCATCCCACTCAAGCCTCACCAAGGAAGCATAGGCCGCCGGTGGACTCAGTCAATGGCTTACTGGGATTGACGGACTGCCCGGGGTGGCGGGGCGGACCTGCACACGGGATAGGGGCGGCGTGGTAAGTTCGTTTTGGATCTCTGTGACCTATGCAGCCGATATCACCAAACACGCCGCCGACGCGCCTTCCTCCGACCTCGGAGTCTCTCCTCGACGACTCCCAAAAGCCGTATTTTCTCTGGTGGACGAACGCCACAGCGGGGGATCTCAAGGCGCGCCTAAAGGCCGACGACCCCGAGGAGCGCGCCTACTGGATGGGCGCCTTGCTCCGCGAAGCCAACACCCGCGATGTCTGGCTCTTCACAACTCCCGATGCCATCAAAGCGCTCTGGCCGCGGCTGATCCGCTACCTCGGACCTTCCCGGGACATGTGGGCCTGGCTTCTAGAGCTTCCCAAACCCGAATGGCCGCCGCTCAGCCAAATCCGTGCCGACCATGCGCAAGACATTTGATCGGCGAGTCGTCTCCGAAATGGTTCTTGAATTCATCCGTTCTTGTCAGGAGCGAGTGCCTTGCCACCTGGGCGGAGGGGCGGCACTGTCCGGTGCCTACCTCGGACACCGGATGACCGGCGACATCGATCTCTTCGTGCATGACGCGAACGAAATGCGAACCTTGGTCGATTCGCTACCCGCTCTGGCGAAGTCGGGTGGAAACTCGGTCGCCTTGCTTCGAGATGTGGGACACTTAGTGCGCGCTCGCCTTTCCGCGCCAGACGGTCGGAGCGTCGAAATCGACATTATCCACGAAACGTCGATAGATCTATCGGCCCCGCCGCCGCCGATCGATGGGGTGGTGGTCGAATCTTTGACCGATCTTCGTGCCAGCAAGCTGACTTGCATCCTCTCGCGCTCCGAGCCGCGAGATCTCGTTGATCTCCTATTCCTCGATCGGGCGGGGTACCCGCCCGAGAAGGATTTGGGCATCGCGATTCAGAAGGACGCAGGAATCGATCCGGGTATCCTCGCATGGCTCCTGGGACAGTTCCCGACGAGCCCGCTACCGGAAATGTTGGAGCCTTTGAGCTCGACGGAACTGGCGGACTTCAGGCGTTCGCTCGCCGAACGCCTGCGGCGCACCACGATCCTGTAGAAGGCCCGCCAGCCGCAAGGTTCCGGCTACCAAGGTCCAACTCCACGGTGAGTCACGCCCGGTGCTCGGCGAGCAGCTTCCCCGGCCCGCCGGGCGAGGAGATCTTGCGAGCCCGCGAACCGCTCCTGCCACTCGTGTTCATCCGAAAGCTTGACAAGCCACCGGCCGGCCAGCGAATCCTGGTCGGCCTCCGAAGGCGCCGCGGCTTGAACGACAACTTGCTCGAGCAAACAGGTCGTCGCCTCGCGCGAAGAATCCTGGTCGATCTGGTCATGAACCTTAGACCGCAGTCGAATCGCCGCAGCGCCGCGACATCCTCGCCGGACTCAAAGTCCCCCGCCATCAGGCGCTTCCGCTGCCGCGCCGTGATCGGCCCGATCGAGATGAAACGCTCCTCAAGATCTGAATGGTCCCGCTGGTCGCCGAACGCAAACTGGGTCAGGCGGTGGTGTGCGCTCCAGCGGGCCGTGGGATTTGAAGCCGAAATGAAGCGACGGCGGAGGGCAAGGAGCCCTCCGCCGCCACCCGAGCCCGGGTTCGAGAAATGCCGCGGACCGCGACTTCTAGTGGAAGATCCAGCCGGGCGTGTTGTACGAGGGGTAGAACCAATTCTCCGCCAAACCGTTGGCCTCGTTAGTCGGCCATCCTCCTCCGGACAGGGGCAAGAACTGGAGAGAATAACCGGGGGCGGGCTGAACCGCCCAAGGAGCGGCGGAGCTATTGTCGACGTGTTGGGTGATGATGCCGAGATCCGGATCCACGACGGTCAGCGTCAGGCTGTCATCGTCGCTTAAGCCAAAGGAACCCCAGTCGAGACAGTTCGGATTCACCCAAGGCGGCCCACCGACGTTTTGGGCGAACTTGGCCGCGTCGCGACAGAGGATCAGGAAGCCGAAGGATTCGATCATGGTGCCCGATGGAATCGTGAAGAAGTTGCCGTCTCCGTCCTTGAACACCCCGCCGCTCAGGTTGATTTGCGTACCGGTGTTGTTGAATAGCTCCACCCAGTCCTCGGTGTCTTCCGCGACAGAGTCGCCAGGAAGTTTGCGACGATCGTCTCGGTCGCGGAGTTGGTGAGGTTGGAGACTCGTCTGCCACGCGGCAAGGCTTTGGATTCCTCCGGAGGTCTTCCAGCGTCCGATGTGGTAGAGCGGGTCGGACTCGTTCGCCGGGTTGGCCATTTCAGCGGCGATGGCGGCGGCCATTCCATCGACAACACCGATCGCCGCCTGGGAGCGGAACGTAATGCTCGCCCGCGCCGCCACGTGCTGGCCGAAGTCATCCAGAGCCTCAGGGCTCGCCATCACCTTGGCAAAAAACGGGTTCGTGGCAAAGGTGAGATGGACGGCGCCCGTGCCGAACCCTCCGTCGAGATCCCACAAGACCCATCGGTAATCGCCGCCCCCAGGTTGCCAAAGAGCCGTGTTGTTGCCGGGCCAATCGGTATTGTTGAGGTAGCGCTCCGCGGCCTGGTAGGAGATGTATTCGTTATAATCGACTCCCGCGGCTCCGGAGTGCAGATAGTCCCAACGATCCGGCGCGGCCACCCCGGCGAGCGCTTGCTCAATCCCCTGAAACGTCCCGCTGCCATGAGACACCATCTGATCCGTAGGCTTGTAGAAATTGACGCCGTCGGGGTCGATGCCATAATTCGATTCGGCAAAGTATTGGTTGACCTTTTCGCGCAACTGGTGGATGCCGTAGTAGCCGCAATTCAAGTAGACGACCACCGGCTGGTAACCCTGATAGTCGACCGCGATGTCTTCCGGATCGCCCGCCATCAATAGGTGGGCCGAAGGTTCGCGGACCATAGTCTGAGACCAGTCGTTGCTCGACGCATCGGCTCCGCCATTGCGCAGAAGCAAGGACTTGAACTTCGACGCACCGGGCTTGGTGGCGAAGAACGGATATTCAAACCGCTTTCCCCCGTAAATGTCGCGCGCGATTAGTTCCAGCGGTTTCTGAGCCAATGAAGAAGCCCGAGGGGGTCCAACTCGACGTGCCGTCCGAAAACGAATAGTTCGATAGATTCAACGCGGCACCCGTGATGTTTTGTACTTCGAACCAGTCCGACGGATCGCCGTCGGCATTGAGAACCGCCAGCAGCCCCTTTTCGTTCTTCGTCATCGCCTCGTTGATCACCAGCGTCGCGCCCCCACATCCGCCCTTCGTTGGACGCTCTTTTGGCGACCCATCGACCTGCCCAGCCGAAACCGTCGCCCAGCCGAAAAGAAACGCCGCGAGCACACCACGAGACAACGCTTGCACAGCTGTTCGACTCATTGAACACCTCTCCCGGGGCGGAGGATCGCCGCGCGGTTTCCTTCCGGCCTCGACCTGTGTCCAAGCAGGTAGGATGAACATACAATCCCTAGCGATCCCGATCCGGATTCCAATGATGAGCCCCAGGGAGCAGAGCCCCGCATCGCTCGCGCCGCTCCCCCTCGATTCTTTCGAGGACGAGCGACGGCTGCTCGCCGACTATGCGCGCGGCGACCGCGGCGCCGCGGAGCGGTTGGTGGCCGGTTCCTACCGCCAGGTGTTCGCGTTTCTCGCCAAGCTCTGTGCCGGCGACGCGGACCTTGCGGCCGATTTGACCCAGGACACCTATCGAAAAGCGTGGGACGCCCTGCCCCGCTTCGACGGCCGGTCGAGGTTTGCGACCTGGGTTTGCCGGATCGCCTATACGACGTTCCTCAATCACATCCGCCGCCCGCGGCGGGTGGTGCAGATCGAGGACGGCGTGGCGGATCAGGTCGCCGATCCCCAACCGAGCCCGGAAGATCTGGCCGGCCTCGCGGTCTCGGGCGAGCGCTTGCGCCACGCGGTGCTCGCCCTGCCCGAACCGCTGCGCGAAACGATCACCGCCCACTTCTGGGGCGGCACCGACATTCCCGACATCGCCCGCGACGAGGGGGTTACCGCCGTCGCCATCCGCAAGAGGATCAAGAAGGCGCTCGCCGTGCTCGCCCATTCGCTCGATGCAGCGCTCGGCTCGACGACCGAAGCCACCGAGGAGGAGGCGCGATGAACGCGAACACCCACAGCAACGAAATTCGTGAGCGCGAGCTGCGCCGCCTGCTCGCTGAAATGCCCCCGACCGGTTCGGAGCTGGAACCGCCGGCCGACCTGCTGGCGAAGCTCCAAGAAGAGATTCCGGAAAACGTCACCCTCCATCCGGCGCTTCGCGGCGGCGAAAACGTCCTGCCGTTCCGAGCGCCCGCGCCCAGAACCCCGATGGCTCGACGCAGGGCCTGGCTGATCGCGGCGAGCCTACTCGCCATGGCAGGAGCCGGCTATTTCTCCCTCCGCCTGCGCGACGTGGTGCCGGTACCGGAGAGTTCGGCGGCGTATGAGGCGGTCGAAGAACAGCGTCAAGAGGGGACGATTCCCCCGGCGGACGGCGAACCGACTCCGCGCTCCGACGCGAGTTCGGCCGGCCCCGCGGGCGCTCCTTCCTTGGCGCCTCCAGCGCCATCGGCCCAGGCGGTCTCTCCACCGCCGCCGGCTCCCGATCTCCGTTCACTCGGCTATCTCGACGGGCCACCGGCTTCCGAACCGGCTCCGGAGAAAGAGAAGATCTGGGTCGGGACGGAGGCGAACATCGACTTTCGCGACAAGAAGGGGAATCCCGCCGCGCCTGTCCCGATGCGGGATGTGGATGAGGCGATCCGGCGGCGTGTGGCTCAGCTTCCCAAGGACTTGCGGCCCGAGGAGAAGTCCGAGGGGATCGCAGTCAGCGTCGAAGGCGGGGTCGTCGGTGGAGTTGCCGGCGGCGTGGCGGGCGGCACACCCGGCGGCATCATCGGGACCAACGCCGCGCCTTCTCAAAGGGCGTCGGAACCGGAGAAACCGCAACCGTCGACCGGCGGATCGGCCGAACCGAACGACCGGCCGTACGGCGACATCTTCTTCGAGAGCGCGGGGGTGAACCCGTTCGTCGACACCGACGAGGACCGCCTTTCGACCTTCGGGCTCGACGTCGACACAGGCTCCTACACTTTGATCCGTCGTTACCTCGAAGACGGCCATCAGCCGGACCGCGCCGCGGTGCGGCTCGAAGAGGTGGTCAATTTCTTCGACTACGGCGACCCGGCTCCGGCTCACGGCGATTTCGCGGTTCGCCTCGAAGGCGCCCCCAACCCGTTCGGCCCGCAGGGTGGCGTCAACGCTCGCCATCGCCTGGTCCGCGTGGCGATCAAGGCGCGCGAGGTGGATGCCACGAAGCGCAAGCCCTCGGTGCTGACCTTCGTGGTCGATGTCTCGGGCTCGATGGAGCAGGAGAACCGGCTCGGGTTGGTGAAAAAGGCACTCGGGCTACTGGTCGACCAGCTCCGCGAGGACGACCGTGTCGGCCTGGTGGTCTACGGTGGCGAGGCGAACGCGATCCTCGAACCAACGACCGACCGCGCGGCGATTCGGAGCGCGATCGAACGGCTGCGGACCGAAGGGGCGACCAACGCCGAAGCGGGCTTGAGCCTCGCCTACGACGTGGCGCGGCGGGCCTATCGGCCGGAGGCGAACAATCGCCTGATCCTCTGCTCGGACGGGGTCGCCAACGTCGGCGCTACCGGCCCGCAGTCGATCCTCAAGCGGATCGGGATGGAGACCAGGCACGGCATCGAGCTGTCCACCGTTGGCTTCGGCATGGGCAACTACAACGACGTGCTGATGGAGCAACTGGCCGACAAGGGCGACGGGCGCTACGCCTACGTCGATTCGCTCGAAGAGGCGCGGCGGATTTTCGTCGAGGGCTTAAGCGGCACGCTCCAGACGATCGCCAAGGACGCCAAAGTGCAGGTGGAGTTCGATCCCGCCGTAGTCCAGAGCTGGCGCCTGCTGGGCTACGAAAACCGCGACATCGCCGACGACAAGTTCCGCGACGACACGGTCGACGCGGGCGACATCGGTGCCGGCCATACGGTCACCGCGCTCTACGAGGTGAAGCTCGCCGAGCATCCGAAAGCGGGTAAGGCGAACCCGGCGGTCGCCACGGTCCACCTGCGCTGGTTCTCGAAAGAGGCCGAACGGGTGATCGAATCCGTCCAGACGCTGCCGCTCGACCGGTTGGCAAAGCGGTGGAACCAGACGAGCCCGACCTTCCGGTTGGCCACGCTCGCCGGTCAATTCGCCGAGATCCTACGCGGCTCGCATTGGGCGAAAGGCGAAAGTCCGCTAGAAGTCGCCCGCCGCGCCAGGGAGCTGGCCGATCAGTCCACGGGCAAGCTACACACCCAGGCGATCGACCTGGCAACCCTCGCGGAACTGGCGGCCCGGGCGCGGTAACCACAGGCCTCACCGACCCAGGGCGGACACACAGGCCCGCCCCTACGTCATCCCCGCCGGACCCTCACCACCGCCCCGGGCTGGACCGCCGGGGCGGTTCCTTCGAGCCGGGCCTCGACGAAGATCTTCCGGGAGGCTGGATCGATCTCCGGCGAGATCCGCTCGATGGTGCCGTGCATCTCGCCGAAATCGCCCGCCAAGGCGACGATCGGATCGGCGAGTCGCAGATCCTTCGCCTCGGCGGGCGGCACCGCGAAACGGACCATCAGCCCCCCTTCGCTCACCAGGCGGACGATCGGCGTCCCCGCCCCGACGGTGGCACCAGGATCTAGGTAGCGCTCGGCCACGGTGCCGTCGAACGGCGCGCGGATCTCGCTTTCGCTCAAGGCGATCTCCGTCTGGCGGACTCGGGCGCGCTCGCCGGAGACCCGGGCGCGCGCCGATTCAAGCGCCGCTTCGGCCTGCTGCTTTTGGATCTCGGCCTGCGCCAGGTCTTCTTTCGAGAACGATTCAGGAATCGACAGCCGCCGCTTCTGTCGGCTGTCGGCATCGGCGAGCGCGAGGCTCGCCTGTCGCTCCGCCGCCTGGGCCTCGTTGAGCGACGCCCGCATCTGATCGAGTTCCCGAGCGAGCGAAGAGGCATCGAGCCGAGCGATCGGCGCCCCTTTCCGCAAGCGATCGCCCGCACGGACGAAGACCGCCTCCAGCCGGCCCCCGGCCGCGGCGGCGACCGCGGTGGCCTGACGCGGCACGAGGACACCGAGGTACCCCGCGGCCCGCACGGGCGACGCCGCGGCGATCCGTTCGACCGGAGCGTCGGCGGAGCCGAGAGGGGCTTGCGGAGCTGCGGGCCGGTCTGTACGAGCAGCGGGATTTTCGCCGCCGCAGGCGGAAAAACCCACGATGGCGATCGGCAGTGCCCAGATCGTGCGGAAACGAGAAGATTTCATAGCGGCAGATCTTACCTCTCCGCCCCCTGGGTGCGCGGGCCTCCGGCCCGCCGCTAGTGCGGGCGAGACGCCCGCGCACCCAGAGGCGGCCGGCATGCCCCGTGCTAGCATCTTTCGCCGTGCCGAACGTCGAATCGAACCCTCAACTGGAAGCCCTGCTCGCCGACCTTGCGGCCCGCGAATCGATCCTCGTCGCCTACTCGGGAGGGGTCGATTCCGCGCTGGTGGCCGCCCTCGCCTACCGCGCGGTGGGCGACCGTGCCCTCGCGGTCACCGCGGCGGCCGAAACCCTCGCGGGCGCCGAGCTGGATCATGCGCGGGTTCAGGCGCGAGAGATCGGCATTCGCCACGAGACGGTGACCTACAGCGAGCTGGACGATCCGGAATTCGTCGCCAATCCGAGCCACCGCTGCTACGTTTGCCAAGGCATGCGGATGGACGCGATGCTCCGCCTCGCCGCCGTTCGCGGCTACGCCACGGTGTGCGATGGCACGAACGCTTCGGACCCCGGCCCGGATCGGCCGGGGCTCAAAGCGATTCGCGAACGAGCGGTCTATTCGCCGCTGTTCGAGCACGGGATCGACAAGGCGACCACCCGAGCCCTGGCCCAAGAATTGGGCCTGTCCGCTTGGGACCGACCGGCGAACGCCTGCCTCTCTTCCCGCATTCCTCATGGCCAGTTGGTCACTCTGGGCAAGCTCAAGCGCATCGAGGCGGCCGAGGAAATCGTGGCGCGCGAAGGGTTCCGTGTCGTCCGGGTGCGCCACGAGGGCGACGGCGCGCGGGTCGAAGTAGCGGCCGACGAGGTGGCCAAACTCGCCGACCTCTGGCCGGCGCTCGAAGCCCCGCTCACCGGTCTCGGCTTCGCCCAGGTGAGCTACGACCCCGTGGGCTACCGCCGCGGCGGCGCGGATTTGCCCCGTTCCTCGGAGACCCCCGCCGCATGAATCGCGATCAGCTCACTTCTCTCCTCGCCGAGGTGGCGGCCGGCACCCTCCCGCCGACCGAGGCGCTCGAACGGCTCGCGGAGCTGCCCTACGCGGATCTCGGTTTCGCGCGGCTCGACTTCCATCGCGAGCTGCGCAACGGTCTGCCGGAGGCGGTCTACGCTGAGGGCAAGACGCCAGAGGATCTACGAAAAATCGCCGCCCGTTTCGTCGAAGCGCACGGCCGGCTGCTGGTCACCCGCCTTTCCCCCTCGGCGGCCGAAGTGCTTTGCGCCGACCTGCCCCAAGCCACCTACCACGAGCGCGCCCGGGTGCTCACGGTGGGCGGTCCGGTCGAGGCGATCGAGAGCACGGTCGCGGTGCTCGCCGCCGGAACCTCCGACCTACCCGTCGCCGAAGAGGCCGCCGTTTGCGCCCGCTGGTTCGGCTGCCCGGTCGAGACCTCCTACGACGTCGGCGTCGCCGGGCTCCATCGCCTGCTCTCCCAACTGCCGGAGATCCGCAAAGCCGCGGTGGTGATCGCCGTCGCCGGCATGGACGGCGCCCTGCCGACGGTGGTGGCGAGCCTCACCCCGGCTCCCGTGGTCGCAGTCCCCACGTCGGTAGGCTACGGCGCGGCGTTTCACGGCTTGGCCCCGCTCCTCACCATGCTGAACGCCTGCGCGCCCGGCATCGGAGTCGTCAACATCGACAACGGCTACGGCGCCGCGGTCTTGGCCCACCGGATTGCACGGTCGCGGCAAGTGGCCTAAAGCCAAGCCCTCACGACGGCATCTCGCGGGCATCCGCCTCGGGATGAATCTCCAACCCGCCATGGAGCGCCAGGTAGCGCTCAACCGGCATGCCTACCCGGGCCGCGAAGCTCTGTTGGTAGCTCTCCACGGCGCCTACCGGCTCGTCGAGGTAGAGCCGCTCGATGCGGAAGAGCGGCAGGAACATGGTGGAGAGCCCGAGCGACGGCGGCTCTTTGGACGCCGCTTGGAGCATCCACTCGCCGAAGCTCGCGACGCTGATGCCGCGCATCTGCACCCCCGCGATTCCAAGCTCGTAGAGCACTCCCCAGAACTTTTCGGTCGGGTTGACGAGATGGACGAGAACGATGGAACCGGGTCGAATCACGGGCGGCGGCCTCCTGGGATAGGAGAAGGATACGGCATGCGCAAACCTCGTTCTCCGAGAATCTGACTCCCGCGGCCGTCGAATCTCGCGTTAGGTCTAAGAGGCCCTTTTTCTTTCCCGGCCGTTGGAGGATGTTCACCATGCACCGACTGGAAATCCTGTCCGCCGCGAAGACCAACTGCGAAGAGGCGTACGCCCGGATCGCCTGCCTCGGAGGGCGCGCCGCCGACGGCCGTCCCTGGCGTCTGGCGACCGATGACGCGATCCGGGCGCTCGAGACCGGGGCGCGGAGCCTGTTCGTCCGATGGCACGGCCTGGAGCACGACGTGGTGATCGACCAGGATCCGGAAGGGCACAAGCTGCTGCGCATCGCCGGAGACACGACGGGCTCGAACGCGCTGCTCCACCTGCCGGAGTGCCTGCCGGACACGTTCGCCCCGGCGTTCGTTTGAGGCGCGCCTAAACTGGGGGCCGAGATCTGGTTCGGCATCGAACACCCGAACCGGTCTATGCTCTCGGGTACAAGGTCCGAGAATTGGATGTCGTGCGGCCGGGACCGCGTGAGCTGGAGGGAACTTCGGCGCGCGTCGCGTCCGCCGTCGACTCCCCGGTTCTGTATTTTGCCATGCGCACCTACGAGGATTTCGAGGTCCAGATCTCCGTCGACCGGCGGGGCTTTCGCGCTCAGGCGAAAGATGCGGGTGGGTCGCAACGATTCAAGTTAGACGCGGCGGCACTCACCGAGAGATGGAACCGGCTGTCCGTCGCGTTTGCAGGGCGGGCCCGGGTAAGCCCTGAGGAGATCAAGGACGCCGAAGCCCTCGGCGGCGAGCTATTCCGTGCCGTCTTCACCGGCAACATTCTCTTTGCTTGGGGCACGGCGCTCGCTCGGGCCGCCGCGACGGGGAAGGGGGTGCGACTCGTTCTCCGCGTCCAAGAATCGGGGTCTCTCGCGATGCTCCCCTGGGAGCTGCTTTTCGACGCCGGAAATCGCGAACATCTCGCTCTCTCCGCCAGCACCCCGATCGTTAGATACCCGGACGTTTTGGAACCGGCACGTCCTTTGGCTCTGCGGCCGCCGTTTCGACTGCTCGGAGTTTTGGCCAATCCCCTAGGCCAACCCCTTCTCGATCTCGAGGGGGAGTGGATGGCGATCGAGAAGGCGTTCGCTCCGCTCAAGGCCCGAGGTCTGGTCGAGATCGAGCGACTCGTTTCGCCCTCGCTCTGGGAACTGCGCGAACGGCTCAAACAGGAACCCGCGATTCATGCGCTCCACCTCGCCGGACATGGGGTGGCGCTGCCGGAACACCGCGATAGTGAAGTGCATCTCGAACGAGGCGCCCGCGACCGGCATGCCGAGCCGGCGCTGGGAAGCCAACTGGCGGTTCTTGCCGCGGAAGCCGTCGAGCTTCGTCTCGTGGTGGTCAATGCGTGCGAAGGCGCGACCGCGCCCGGAGGAGAGAGCACGGCGAGTCTCGCGTTCCGCCTCGCGAGCCGAGGAGTCCCTGCGGTCGTCGCCCTTCAGTCTGCTCTTTGCGACCGATCGGCCCACCTGTTCGCGCAGACGTTCTATGGCGAGATCGCGCAAGGAAGCCCGATCGACGAGGCCATCGCGGAGGCGCGGGGTGCCCTTCATGCAGCGCATAAAGGCCTGGCCTGGGCAGCGCCGGTTCTCTATCTCCGGGCGCCTTCGGGGCACCTTCTCGAACGTCGCGAAGAGATCGCGCCAGATTATCAACCGGTACTCTCCCCAAGAGTAGGGCGAACCCGTCAAATCCTCTTTGGCGCGATGATCCTCGGCATCCTCGCCATCGTCGGTGCCGCTATCGCAGGAAAACAACTCTACACCCGTCTGAGCGCCCCCCCGGCCCGCCGGCCGCTGCCCCAACTACCCGTTCTGCCACCCTACTCAGACCCGCTCTGCCCTTCACTGCAAGGCCTGGAGTTCTCGTTCGTGAGGATATCCCCGGGTGCTTTCCAAATGGGGGCTCCCGCCAAGCGGGGGGATCGAAAAGGAGAGAGACCGGAACATTCCGTGCAGATTACGAAGGATTTCTGCGTAGGAGCCTTCGAGGTCACGCAGGACCAATGGGATGCTGTCCTCACCAACCAAAACGCCCTGACCCGACGAAAAATCGATTTTCCGAAAGTCCGTGTCGGTTGGGAAGAGATCCAGACTTTCTTGGCGAAGTTGAACGAGCGCGATCCAGCAGGAAACTACCGACTCCTCACAGAAGCCGAGTTCGAATATGCGGCTCGATCCGGAAGCGCCGCGGCGAACGTTTACGGCGACAGCAAGGAAATCCTAACGCAAGACGCCAACTGTCTGGGGGCCGAAGACGGCTTCAACGATCTGGCGCCGATCGGCTCCTTCCGGCCCAATCGTCGAGGTCTTTTCGACGTACAGGGCAACGCGCAGGAGTGGGTGGAGGATTGGTACGCTGCCTATTCCCCGAGCGCTGAGCCGCAAGTCGATCCGCAAGGCCCGTCAACCGGCACCGATCGGGTTCGGCGCGGTGGAAGCTTCAACATGAATCCGAAAAACTGCGCCCTGTGGAGCCGTAGCTCCTCGGAACCGAACTGGCGCAGCAACGACCTCGGCTTCCGCATCGCACGAACGCCGATACAGAATTCCGCCCAATGAACCTTGACGATTCTGCTCCAGACGACGACCTACTGCCGGATTACGACTTCTCCGACTCGGCTCAAGGCCAGCACTATCGGGAGTATCACGAGAGCACCCGGGTGGTGACGCTGAAGCCCGAACTCTCCGAAGAGCCTACCGCCTAACCCTAGCCGTGCCCGCCCCCTTCGCCCGGTTCCGACAGCTCCAGTAGCACCCCCCCGGTGCTCTTCGGGTGGACGAACTGCACCCAGCATCCTCCAGCGCCTCGGGTGGGCTCGGGGCGGAGTACCTGGAAACCCTGCTCGCGGAGGCGCGCGTCGTCGGCTCGTACGTCGTCGCTCGCGAGGCAGAGGTGGTGGACGCCGGGGCCGCGTTTTTCCAGGAACTTGCCGATCGTCGAATCCGGCGTGAGCGGTTCGAGCAGTTCGATTTGGGTTTCGCCGCAGGGGATGAAGGCGACGCGCACGCCTTCGTGCGGCACCTCTTCGATCGCGGTGACGGAAAGGCCGAGCGCCTCGTACATCTTGCGCGCCTCGGCGATCGAGGTGACCGCGATGCCGACGTGGTCGATCTTGCCGATCAAGGCTCCCCCTCCGTCGCCGCGGCGCTTTCGACCACGCCGCGAAACAGCCGCTCCGCCACCTGGTACGGGTTCACCCGCTCGGCAAAGCCCGCTTCGACCGCGCGCTCCACTCCCACCACCCGATCGGCGGTCGCGATCACCCGCTCTTTGAGGATGTTTTCCACCCGCAGGCGTAGGTGCGAAAGGCGCCGGGCTTCGAGGTTGCCGCTCGTCGCCAGGAATTCGCGATGCTTTTCGATCGCCTCGATCACCTGGTCGAGCCCTTCGTCGCGGACCGCCACCGTGCGGACGATCGGCGGCACCCATGCGCCATGCTCGCCGAGCGACAGCATCATCTCCAGGTCGCGCTGCGAGCGATCGACGCCGTCGCGGTCGGCCTTGTTGATCACGAACACGTCGGCGATCTCCATCAGGCCCGCTTTGATCGCCTGAATGTCGTCGCCCAAGCCCGGCACCGTGATGACCACCACCGAATCCACACTCCGCACGACATCCACCTCGTCCTGGCCGACGCCCACGGTCTCGACCAGAATCCAGTCGAAACCGGCGGCATCCAACAGGTCGATCGCGTCGCGCGTCGCGCGGGCTAGGCCGCCCATCGTGCCGCGGGTGGCCATCGAGCGAATGAACACCCCCGGATCGGTGTAGTGCCCCTGCATGCGGATGCGGTCGCCGAGCAGGGCGCCCCCGGTAAACGGGCTGGTCGGATCGACCGCGAGCACCGCAACCGTCTCGTCGCGCGAGCGCAGGTGGCGGGTCAGGCGGTCGACCAGCGTGCTCTTGCCCGCGCCCGGCGGGCCGGTCATGCCGACCACGCGGGCGTTGCCGGTCTTCGGATAGAGCCGGGCGATCAGCTCGCGCTGGTCAGGGCCGCCATCTTCGAGCAGCGAGATCGCCCGGGCGAGCGAGCGGGGCTGGCGCTCCAACAACCGTTCGATCAGGGCGTCGAGATCTTCCGGTCCCCGCGCGCGCACCGGGCGGTGCGGCGAATCCGGCGTCATCCGTGACCTTTGAGAACGCCGCGGGCGATCACCAGGCGCTGGATCTCGCTGGTCCCCTCGCCGATCGTGCAGATCTTCGCGTCGCGGTAGTACTTCTCGGCGCGGTAGTCCTTGATGAAGCCGTAGCCGCCATGGATCTGGACCCCGCGCTCGGAGCAGAAGACGGCGGCCTCTCCGGCATAGAGCTTCGCCTCCGAAGCGAGTTGCGAGAACTTCTGGCCCCGGTCGTTCGCCTCGGCTGCGGCGAAGGTGAGAATCTCGGCCGCGGCGATCTTGGTCGCCATCTCGGCGAGGTGAAACTGCACGGCCTGGAACGACGCGATCGTCTTGCCGAACTGCTCGCGCTCTTTGGAGTACTTGAGCGCCGTCTCGTAAGCGCCGATCGCGGTGCCGAGCCCCAAGGCGGCGATCGAGATCCGGCCGCCGTCCAAAATCGCCAGCGCCTGCTTGAAGCCTTCGCCGCGCTCGCCCAGCAGGTGCTCGTCCGGCACGAAGCAGTCTTCGAAGATCACCTCCGCGGTATCCGAGGCGCGGATGCCGAGCTTGTTTTCCTTCTTGCCCGGGCGGAAACCGTCCATCCCCTTCTCGACCACGAAGGCCGACATGTGGCTCCCCCGCCGGGCTTCCGGTTCGGTCACCGCCATCACGACGCAGGTGTCGCCCACCGAGCCGTGGGTGCAGAACGCCTTCGAGCCGTTGATCACCCAGCCGCCGTCGACCTTCTTGGCGGAGGTCCGCGCCGCGGCGGCATCCGAGCCGGAGCCCGCCTCGGTCAATCCCCAGGCGGCGATCTTTTCGCCGGAGGCGAGCGGGGTCACCCAGCGCTTGCGCTGCTCGTCGTTGCCAAACTTGTAGATGTGGTTGGTGCCGAGCGAGTTGTGGGCGGCGATCGAGATGCCGACCGAGGGGTCGACCTTCGACAGCTCGGTGATCACCAGCACGTATTCGAGATAGCCGAGCCCGGCGCCGCCATACTCCTCGGGGAAGATGACGCCCAGGAAGCCGAGTTCGCCGGCTTTCCGGATCACCTCGCGCGGGAACTTCTGCTGCTCGTCGAACTCGTCGACGATTGGGTCCACCTCGCTCAACGCGAACTCGCGCGCGGTGTCCCGAATCTGAATCTGTTCGGCCGAAAGGGCGAAATCCACGGCGCTCTCCTGATCTCCCGGCCAAGCGGGCTTTGAAGGTACGAATCGGCCCGAAGGCCGGCGGGACCGATAGAGCGGAGATGCTATCGCGCGGGGGACGGTGGCGCCAATCCCGCGAAAAATGCGGGGGCTCCGCCGAGCCAACCGCTGGAAATCCACGCCAATTGCCGCCACTTCGGTTTCGACCACCCCGGCCTCCTCTCCTTCGGCATCGAACCCCGAGCCCCGAAGAAACGAGCCAAGAAGGCGAAGGCGGGCGGGGACGGGGATGGGGCAGCATCGAGCAGCTGATCCCGATGGCTGCGACGGGTAGCGCCCAAGCTTGGGTGGGCTCGGCCCTGGGCGGCGGCACCGGCAGACCAAACCTCCGGCCCAACGGGTCGGGAGAATCCAGCCCAGGGCTGAGGCCGAAGGCCGATGCCCTGGGAAAAGGCTTCCGGCGGCCTGAAAGGCCGCGAGAACCTCAGCTTGACAGCTCCGCAGACGGATGCCGAGAAAAAGAAATCGACGAGCGCGACGGTGGCCTGAAAGCTCTCGCGGCCTTTCAGGCCGCTTTACTGTGGCTGTTTTCAAGCCAGGGCATCGGCCTTCGGCCTCAGCCCTGGGCTAGGGTCTCCCGGCCCGTTGGGCCGGACTCTTGGATTGCCGGGGCGGCCTGTTCGCGGTCTACGCCAACGCGTACTCCGGAGGCCGGCGGGGTGGGGTGGTTTTCAAGGTGGGTAGTAGATCCGTCGCCTCCAACTGTACGACGTGCAGACTCCATTACCGCGTCGTGAGAACGTCCCTGGACTTGGTCGGAGGTCAGTTCGAGGTCGCGTTGCTTGGCGGTCGCGATCGCCTCGCTATCTACGGCTTCTTCGTCGGCGCCCATCTGCACTGCGAATCGATTGGGGCGGGCGGGCGAATAGTCGAACCGGTACTCGGCGCGAAGCTCGTCGTCGGTTTCAGGTACTACCTTCTTCATAGCGCTCTACTCGTGAAGGGTCGCGGGCCGGCAGGCCGATTTACAGATTGGCCGCAGTCTCTACGGGTCCGGAGTAACCTGGAGTTCCGTTTGGGTACGAAACTTGAAAGGCACTCGATCGATTCTGTCGGCGTGGGTAAACTCAATAGTGCCGGTGCAGAAGCTATCTATCCAGATCAGCGAGTAGGAGCTGCCTTTGCTGCCGTCTAGCTCTACCTCGTACTCGAGGGTTTCACTCTCCTGATAGTTGCTTCCCTGTTTCTGCTCGACTTCCTTCTTGATACTCTGGCTCAGAAACTCGCTGTAGTTGTTGGTGGTGCTAGTCTCCATGCTCTCAGTCGCCGTCAAACTAACTGCGTGTTCTACGGTTCGAGAGCGCTTGACTTTCGCCGTCACTCCCTTTGGAACCTGTACTTTTTCTGTCGCGGCTTGGACCTTTTCGAGCGCTGCATCGAAGAAAACGGTGACGTTTCGAGGGGAGCCAAGGTAATCGGTGACCGCCGCGAAAGTGCGTTCCGGCATCTTCATTTGCTGCCAGGCACCAAATGCCGCCGAGAGCGCAAGCGGCCAGAGAACAAACATACTCACTGTCCCGACCGCGGCCTTGTCGATCCATCGACCTGCTCCGACCTCCACCATTAAGTCAGCCCCATTGAGTCGGATTACTACATTTAGTGCCGTTGAGAGGCCAACGAATTTTCGCCACGTTCCCTTTTTGGCGACCTGCAGAACTTCTGATCCATCTTCTGATCTAAGGTCCTGAACTTCAAAATCTTGATTCACAAACCACGCTTTGAGATGCGAGATCAGATCTTGATAGCTCAGATTGGCAACGCGGTAGCTTTTAACCTCGCTCATTTTTCCACTCCTTCTCTTCCTTCTCCAGATGTTGAATCGACGGTCGCGAGGGCCGGTACGCCATCCCCCAGGTAAGCAGGCCAGAGTAAAAAGCAGAACGGTGCCTATGGCGACCTCCTCGGCATCAAACTCTGGCCGAGCACCTGCGCAATAGAAGCCTAAAGAATATGCTGGTTGCCAGGGGGTGTCAACGAGCTGGCTACTCAGATTAGTGAATGTCGCGCCACTCTGCTGCCGATACCCAGGGAGTGAGGTGGCCGACATTGGTGGTAGCGACGACGACATGGGGTAATCCGACGGTGAGAGCTTGCCCTGCGAGGATCATGTCGCCGTCGAGCGCCTTGTCGCTCGCTGCCGGAATACCTCGCTGCCTGGCAAGCGCCCAGAGTCGTGCCGCTTGGCGAATGGCTGCGGTCGAAAGGGGGAGATACTCCAGGTGGGCGGAAAGTTGGTCCAAACGCTCGATTCCTGCGACTTTATTGGCGCGAAGCAGCTCGCGACGGACCTCGTAGTCAGAAATCTCAGGGACGATGACCCGACCTCCCTGGCTCACGAGCCCCTCGATCCATCGGGTGCAGAGTATGCCTTCGTTCGATAACCGCGGGTTAGTGACCAAACCGAGTGGACCGGAATCCAGAAGGACGATTCGGCTCACCAGGTCTGGCCCTTCTTCTCCAGAGGGAACAACTTCCGATCCGAGAGCCGATCCTCGTCCAGGACTCGGATCAGGTATTCGCCGGTCTCCTTCTGTTCCTCCGCATCCCCATGGTTGATCCACGAGTCGAACAGGGCAGAGAGCGCGGTGGCTCGGCTCTCTGCCGGCAAGTGGCTTTCGAGGAGGGTTAGGGTGTACTGCTCAACCGGTAGGCCTTGGTCGGCGGCTAGCTCGGTCAGGCGTTTCTCCAGAATGGGGGTCAGGTCTAGGGTAAGGGTCATAGGACACCTCCGGAGGGCGAATCCAAATAGCCCGGTCAAATTGTAAACCAGCGTCGTGCCCCGGGGCCGCCTGACGGCGGCCAGGGTCGCAATGGCTATGGCTACTATCGACGCGGCGGCTCTACTCGGCGGCGGCGGTCGAGGAGGCGAAAAACAGCCGAGCTGGTGCTCGGCGCGCCCAGGGAGAAGCTCCCTCCGGCGAGAGACTTCGGTACTACGGGTCGGTGGGTGGCTTTCGACCTACCGCCCGGCCACCCGCGGCCCGCCCGAGGCGCGTTTGACACGCCTCTACCTTCGACAACATACTCAGCGTTCAGTCTTCATTGCCATCGCGGACGGCCCCTAGCGGCTTGTCTCGCACCGTTTTCGGGCAGGGCTCGCCGCCGTTTCGGCGTACCTTCCAGGTTGGATTTGAGGAGGATGTGGCATGACCGTTCCCGTGTCCTCTCCGGGCGTCTACATCGAGGAAATCCCGAGTAGCGTCCACACCGTGACCGGCGTCAGTACGTCGGCGACCGCGTTCGTCGACTACTTCGCGCGCGGCCCCGTCAATCAGGCGACCCAGGTCGACAACTGGAACGACTTCCAGCGCATCTTCGGCGGGATCGACACCCGCAGCGAAGCGAGCTACGGCGTCTACCAGTTCTTCTTGAACGGCGGCCAGATCGCCTGGATCATCCGCCTGGTCGACCCCACGACCGCCGAATCGGCGGCGGCCACGGCGACGATCTCCGTCACCTCCCCCGGTGGAGGCGCCCAAACGGCGGGCGGCACCGTGAACGTGGCATATTCGGCACCGAGTCCACCCACGGGTGCTCAGATCACCGCGCTTCTATCGACCGATGGCGGCCGGACGTTTACGACCGTCACCAAGAATCCGTTCGCGGCGAGCGCCGCGACGTCGTATTCGCTCACCCTGCCGAGCCTTACGGCCACGGCCTCCGGCGTGGTGCGCCTGGTGCTGAACGACGCGAAGGGCAACCTGATCGCGAGCGGTGACAGCGGAGCGTTTCCCATCCTCCCCGCCGGGGCGGGCTCGACGCTCACCGTCACCGCTCCGACCGACCCAGTAAGCTTGCCGAGCGGCCTGCCGCTCGCGGTCAACTGGGACCAGCCGGCGACGGCGCCCGAGACCTACGCGATCCTGATCTCCAGCGATTCGGGCGCGACGTTTGGACCGATCGCGACGAGCCCGGCAACGATTCCGGGCGATGTCGGCACGGCGCAGATTCCGAACCTGCCGACTCCTGCTCCCGGCACCACCGCCGCGGTGCAGTTTCAGGTCGTGGCGCGCGACGCGGTGGGCAATCCGGTCGCCGCGGGAAACTCCGGCCCGGTGACGCTTCAGGGTGTCGCGCCGATCACCGTTTCGACTTCCGCCGCCAACAACACGATCGACCTCACGACGACGACTCCGCCGGTGACGGTAACCTGGGCTGCGCCGGCCGGTGTGACACCGACCTCGTATGCGCTTCAACTTTCGACCGACGGCGGCAAGACCTTCGCGCCCCTGACCAGTACGCCGGCCGCGCCGATCCAGACCCCCACGACCTCCGCGACGGTCGCGATCGCCGATTTTCCGGTGCCGAACGGCACGACCGCGGCGACGCTTCAGGTGTTGGCGCTCGATGCCAACGGCCAGACGGTCGGCGCGGGCAACCTGGCCATCGTGCTCAAGCCCGCGGGGGGCGAGGACGCACCGCCCGCGGCAGGCACCGCTCCCGCCGCGGGCAGCTTTCAGCTCGCGGCGGCGAATCCGGGCGTGTGGGGCAACAGCGTCGTGGTGACGCTCACGCCGGGCAACGGCGCCGGCACGTTCAACCTGACGGCGCAGTCGGTCGTGAATGGACGGATTCAGCAGACCGAGACCTTTTCGAACCTGACCTCGGCGGACCCGAACGCCGGCAGCTTCGTCAGCCGGGTTCTGTCGACCGCCCAGTTGGTGACGGCGACCGCGCCGCCCCCAGCCTCGGGCGCCACGGGAGTCTGGCTCACGCCGCCCACCCGCTCGATCGGTCTCGCGTTTTCCGGCGGCAACGACGGCGATCCGAAGCTCTCCGGCGGCGACTTGATCTCGAGCGCCTACGCGACCGGCAATCCGCTCGCCTCGCTCGACCAGATCGCGCCGGACACGTTCAACATCCTGTGCATGCCGGCGATCGCGACCCTCGTTCCGAAGAGCCAGATTGCCGGGATCTTCGCCAACGCGATCCAGTTCTGCGAGAGCCACAAGGCGATGTTCCTGGTCGACATCCCGCCCGCGACCAACAACGTCGCCGCGATGAACCAGTTCGCCACCGATGCCGCCCTCCTTTCCCAGGACAATATCCACGGCGCGGTCTATTACCCGCGGCTGGTGATGCCCGATCCGGTGAATGGCTTCCGGCCACGGAACGTCGGCTCTAGCGGCACCTTGGCCGGCGTCTATGCCCGGAACGACACGCAATTGGGCGTCTGGGTCGCGCCGGCCGGGACCACGGCGGTTCTTCAGGGCGCCACCCCGGCGGTGCAGACGACCGACAGCGAGAACGGCCAGCTGAACCCGATGGGCATCAACTGCCTGCGCACCTTCCCGATCTTCGGCAACATCAGCTGGGGTGCGCGCACCCTCGCCGGGGCCGACCAGATCGCCAGCGAGTGGAAGTACATCCCCGTCCGGCGGCTCACCGACTACATCGAACTGTCGCTCGACCAGAGCCTCAAGTGGGCGGTGTTTCAGCCCAACTCCGAGCCGCTCTGGGCGAACCTGCGTTCCTCGATCGGCACGTTCCTGGCCGGCCTCTGGGCTCAGGGCGCGCTGATGGGCCAAACCCAGGATCAGGCGTTCTTCGTCCGGGCGGATTCGACGACCACCACGCCCACCGACATCCTCCAAGGCATCGTCAACGTGATGATCGGCATCGCGCCGGTCAAACCGGCGGAGTTCGTGATCTTGCAGTTCCAGCTGCTGGCCGGCCAGTCGGCGTCCTGACGAACTAGTCGATCGATCGAAAGAGCGAGGAGAGGCCCGTGCCCGTACAAGTCAGCTTTCCCGGCATCTACATCGAAGAGCTGCCGAGCACCCAACAGGTGGTCACCGGCGTCACCACGTCGTCGACCGCCTTCGTCGACTATTTCCAGCGCGGCCCGGTGGCGATCGCGGACAACGCCGCCAACCCGGCGAGCCCGACCTTTACGCCGGTCGCGGTTCAGATCAACAACTGGAGCGACTTCCAACGCTTCTACGGCGGGATCGACGGCAACAGCGAAGCGACCTACGCCGCCTATCAGTACTTCTTGAACGGCGGCCTGATCGGCTGGTTCGTCCGCGTGATCAACACCGACTCGACCCTAGGCGCGCTGGCGACCCTCGCGAGCGCGAACGGCGCCGGCTTCTTGATCCAGTCGGCCAACCCAGGCGCTTGGGGCAACAACCTCCAGGTGACTCTGGCCGCCCCGACCCCCGTCGGAAATCAACAGATCGCCTCCGGAACGTTCAACCTGAGCGTCGCCGAGATCGTCCAAGGTCGGCAGATGGGTTCGGAGAGCTACCTCAACCTGACGCTCGACCCGACCAGCGCGATGTATGCCCCGGCGGTGATCAACTCGGCATCTCGATTGATCCGCATCCCCGTGCCGGCCGGCCTCACCTTGAGTTCCGGCTCCCTTCCGGCCCCCGGAGCGAACGCTCTCAGTTTCCCGCTCGCGGGGGGCGTCAATGGCGCGATCCCCGGCCCGAGCGTCCTCACCCAGGACGAGAACCTCGACGCGCTGGACCGGATCGCCCCTTCAGTGTTCAACACGCTCTGCCTGCCGGCGACCGCCAAAGCCGGGGTATCGGCCGGCGAGATGGCCAACGCGATCACCGCGGCGCTCCAGTTCTGCGGCGACCGCAAGGCGTTCTACATCGTCGACATTCCGCAGAACGTGGTGACCGTCGAAGCGATGCGGACCTGGGCGCAGACCTACGTGCTGGGCGAGGACAACTACTCCGGCGCGGTCTATTTTCCGCGCCTGGTGATCCCCGACCCGAGCGCGAACTTCCAGCCGCGCAACGTCGGCGTGAGCGGAACGCTCGCCGGGATCTACGCCCGGGTCGACGCGACCGAAGGGGTGTGGAAGGCTCCGGCGGGGACCGAGGCGGTGCTCCAAGGCGCCGAGATCGCGGTGCAGATTTCCGACGCGCAAAACGGCCAGCTGAACCCGCTCGGGATCAACGCGCTGCGCTCGTTCCCGGTGTTCGGCAACCTGTCGTGGGGCGCGCGGACGCTCGCCGGGGCCGACCAGATCAGCAGCCAGTGGAAGTACATCCCGGTCCGCCGCCTGCTCGACTTCATCGAGCTGTCGCTTCAGCAGAGCTTGAAGTGGGTGGTCTTCCAGCCGAACGACGAGGCGCTTTGGGCGAACATCCGAGTCTCGGTCGGCAGCTTCTTGGCGGGGCTCTATTCGCAGGGAGCGTTTGCCGGCGCAAGCGCCGCGCAGGCTTATTTCGTCAACGTCAATTCGACCACCACGACCCAGACCGACATCGACCAAGGCATCGTCAACATCATCATCGGCGTGGCCCCGGTCCAACCGGCCGAGTTCGTCATCCTGCAAATCCAGCAGATCGCCGGACAGACTTCGTAACCCAAGCGATCAGAAGAGAAAGAGGGGGAACGCACCATGGCAGCGCCTTCGAACGTCGCAACCAGTCTCGTCGATCCGTTCCTGAATTATAAGTTCGCGGTGTTTTGGGGCTCCAGCCCGACGCCGCCGGGAACCACCCCGATCGCCATGGTGAGCAAGGTGAGCGCGCTCACCCGCACCACCCAAGTCGCCTCCTGGCGCGAGGGCGGCGCGCCCCAGGGTGTGCGGCGCCTGCCGGGCCAGACGGAATACGGGCCGGTGACGCTCGAACGCGGGATCACCTTCGACGTGAACTTCGAACAGTGGGCCAACAAGATCTGGTACTACCCGAACACCGGCAAGCTCGGCCAGGAAGTCTCGCTCAAGGACTTCCGCAAGGACATCAACATCCAGCTGATGAACCAGGCCGGCCAGGTGGTCATGTCCTACTACATCTTCAACTGCTGGCCGTCGGAGTACATCGCGATGCCCGAGCTCGACGGCGGCGCCAACGCCGTGGCGCTCGAAAGCCTGACGCTCCAAAATGAGGGTTGGACGCGCGACGACTCGGTGAGCGCACCGTCGCTGCCGAGCTTCACGCAGCCCTCGTCGTAAGCCGTGCGCGCGCTGTCGGCCGAGGGGCTGCTGGAGGTCTGGGAGCGTGGCACGCAACGCACGCTCCCCGAGCGCGCCCTCGCGTTTCTCGGCGCGGCGCTCCCGGGCCGGAGGCGCGAGGAGCTTTCCGCCCTTACGGTGGGCGAACGCGACGCCGGCCTGTTCGCCCTGCGCGACCGGTCGCTCGGCCCCGACCTGCGAGGTCGGACCGAGTGCCCGGTCTGCAACTCTCGACTCGAATTCACGCTGCCGATCCGCGATATCTATGTGGCCGCCGGGGACGATGCGGAGCAAAGCGCTCCCCCACGGGAAGGGCGCTTTGACCAAGAGGGCTGGGCGCTCTGCTATCGGCTCCCGACCGCGGGCGACTTGATCGCCGCGACATCGGGTCGGCGCGGCGACGTCGCCGCGGTGCGCGCCGGCCTGCTCCGCCGGACGATCCTCGAAGCGCGCTACCACGGGGAGCCGATTCCCGCGCAGGAGCTTCTCGAACGGCTACCCGAGAAGATCATCGCCGCCCTGGGCGAGCGGATGTCGGAGGATGACCCGCAGGCGGAGGTGGAGCTGCGCCTCTCCTGCGCCCGCTGCGGCCACGGCTGGTCGGCCTACCTCGACATCTGCAATTTCTTTTGGACCGAGACCGCCGCGATGTCGGAGCGCCTACTCGGCGAGGTCCACGCCCTCGCCCGGGCCTACGGCTGGAACCAGAGCGAGATCCTGGCGATGAGCCCGGCGCGGCGTCAGGCCTACATCGAGAGGCTCTCCGAGTGAGCCGCCCGCCGATTTCCTCCGCTGCGCCGCGCTGAGGACCGATTCCTACGATGTCGGATTTCCTCACGCGGCTCGCCGAACGCGCGCTTGGGCTGGGACCGACGGTCCGCCCCTGGATCGCCCCCCGTTTCGCCGAAGACACAAGGCCCTTCGGCCTCGAACCCGAAGGGGCGCCGCTGCCGTTGCCCAAACGGCTGCGCTCGGTGGAGGCGGATGAACTGGCGGAGAGGGCGGCCGAACAGGCGGCCCGCAAGATGGTCGAACGAGGGGCCGAGCCGTTGGCGGATGCGGTGCTTACCGCGGAGGAGCCGCCGCTTCCCCTGCCCGCGCGGCTCCGGTCGGATCGGGCTTCGGCTCCCGCCGGGGAACCCCAAGCGACACGCCCGGCATCCTCCGAGCCAGCAGAAAATCATCAGCAAGAAGGCGGCGCTCCCGACCGGCCCGGCGAGTCTCTGCCAGACACCCATCCAGTAGAACAGACATCGGCGTCTACCGGTTTACCCGTAGGGGCGGAGCTTGCCTCCGCCCCCGAAGGCCTCGATCCCCGGGCGGAGGCAAGCTCCAGAGCGGACGAGCGTCGGGGAGGGAAAGAGTGTGTAACGTGGTTGATAACGAGGGG
>JBBRUC010000018.1:0-45840 GCA_038248205.1 Thermoanaerobaculia bacterium | reverse complement strand
GATGTCGCGATCGCCATCGAGGCAGATTACCGCGGTAATGGAGTGCGTGCCAAGGCCACCTCTCACCGCCCGCCTCCCGCCAGCCCCGCCGCCCGCGAGGCGATCGCGTAGGCCAGCCGGCTCTTGAAGCTCGGGCTCTCTTCGGAGTCGTTCAAGGTCCAGCCGGGCAGCACGTTCATCAGCGCCGGAATCCAGCCGACTCCGATCGTCGCCTTGATCCCGCAGGGGATTTGGACCTCGCGGCTGGTCGCGGTCTCGCGAAGAGTGAAGGAGTAGCCGAGGTCCATGCGCGCGAATTGGGGCACGAATCCCAGGGTGAGGATCGGGAACAAGGGAATCCACCCACCGCTGCGATTGTCGCAGCGGCCGTCGATTCGCGCGGTCCAATCCGCAGCGGGCGCCTCCGCCGTGGCCAGGCTCGCGCTGCCGAAGAGACCGGTCGCAAGAAGCTGCCGGCGTAGGATTTCGGCGTGCCCTTTGACCTCAAGCTCCTCGACCGCGACCGATCCGAAGCTGGGGGTTGCCCGCAACTGGGCCGCCTGGGCGCGCGAAAGCGGTTTCGGCGGATGCATCGAGCCACAGCCGGCGAGGGAAATGGCCGAAAGGATGAAAACCAGGGCGCGGCGAAGTACTTTCATGACGCGTTTCCTCTCCAAAGAAAACCGGTGAATCTACGCGAAGATCTCGGCCAAACGCGGGCTCGCTCATTGAAGCGAGTATAGCTCCTCCCTTTTCCGGGGAGGTGACGGAACTCGCCCCTTCGTCCGGCCTGCTCACGGCATCTCTTGCATGGCCTGCCCCTTGCAACGGTAGTACCTTCACCTCCCTTACCAAAACCGGGAGGCCACGACCGAATGAGCAGCCAAAAACGACAAGAGATCTGGACCGTACTCAAAGAGGCAGCCACCAATTGGACGCACCATGGCGCGACGACGCACAGCGCAGCACTGGCTTTTTATTTCGTCACCGCCTTGGCGCCTTTGTTGATTTTGGTGATCGCGTTCTCGGGTCTCTTTTACGGTCGCGAGGCGGCGCAGGGGGAAGTCCAGCGCGAATTGGCCCGGTACGTGGGTGCAGAAACTGCCGGTGTCGTTCAGCAGATCGTGAAGGCGAGCGCCAAACCGAACGCCGGGTGGACCACCGCGCTGATCGGCATGGTCACTCTCGTGGTGAGCGCGACCGGGGTTCTCGCCCAACTCCAGGATGCCTTGAACACCGTCTGGGAGGTCGCGCCAAAGCCCAAGCTGTTCATCCGGCGGCTGCTCAAGAAGCGCCTGGTCTGCCTCGTGCTGATCGTCGGCGCAGGAGCCCTGGTGCTGGTGTCGCTCGCCGCCAGCGCCGGGGTCGCCGCTTTGCAAACGGTGCTCGAAGCCCGGTTGGAGATCGGAACCTCGACTCTCCTGGGCTGGGCGGATGTGATGTCCTCCTGGATTCTGATGGCCGGTCTCCTCGCCATGATCTACCGCATTCTGCCGGACGTCGAACTCTCCTGGCGCGAGGTGGCATGGGGCTCAACGCTCACCGCCGGCCTGTTTCTCCTCGGCAAATACGGCATCGGTTTCTATCTCGGCAAGACCGGCGCCACGTCTACCTATGGCGCCTCCGGCTCGATCGTCGCCATCCTGCTCTGGATCTACTACTCCTCGTTGATCTTCCTGTTCGGCGCGGAAATCACGCGCGTCCAGTCCCGGCGGTACCGCGAGGGTCACGCCCCGGCGGAGCCAGGATCGGTACGAGTCCGCAAGGTCGACGTTCCGATGGAGACATCTCGATGAGCCTGCCGACGACGAAGCACGCCAAAGCAAGGCGCCTCGCCGGCCCGCTCGCCCTGTTGCTCGCTGTAGCCGCCGGCCCGCTCCACGCGGCCAAGGTCAAGATCGAGGTCGATGGGGTCAAGCGCGCACTGGAGAAGAACATCCTCTCGCTGTTGAGCCTCGCCCAGGAGGACGACGGCAAGCTCGACGAAGCGCGCATCCGCCGCCTTCATGCGAAAGCGCCCGCGGAGATCGGCGAGGCGCTCCAGCCGTTCGGCTATTACAAGCCGCAGGTACGGGGCACGCTCGAACAGGAGGGCGACCGCTGGGTCGCCCACTACACGGTGGACGAAGGACCGGCGATCAAGATCGCGACCGTGGACCTCACGATCGATGGCGCGGGCAAAGACGACCCAGGATTCCTGGCGCTCGCCGAAGAGTTTCCCGTGCAACCGGGCGAGGTGCTCTACCACCCCGACTACGAGCAGGGCAAGAAAGGCCTGGAAGACCGCGCGGCCGAGGCGGGTTTTCTCGACGCCACGTTCGAGACCAGCGAGGTCCGGGTCGATCTCGAACGCTACCGGGCGGATGTGGTGGTCCATTTCGAGACCGGTCCTCGCTATCAGTTCGGCGAGGTAACGTTTAACCAAAACGTCCTCGATCCCAACCTTTTGGTGGGCTATGTAACCTTCGAGAAGGGCGAGCCGCTCGACGTCAACAAGGTGCTGCAGCTGCAAAACGCGTTGTCGGACAGCCCCTACTGGAGCCGGGTCGAGGTGCTCACCCGGCAAGAGGAGGCCAACGGCCTGGAAGTGCCGATCGAGGTCAATCTGGTGCCGGCCAAGACCATGCGTTTTTCCGGCGGCCTCGGTTACGGAACCGACACCGGGGCGCGGGCAAGCGGCGCTTGGGAGCTGCGCCGGATCAACCGCCGTGGCCACCGCGGCGAGGCGGAGATCAAGGTTTCCGAAATCGAGCAGAGCGTCGAGACCCGGTATCAGATTCCCGGCGCCTACCCCCGGACCGATATCCTGTCGTTCAACACGGCCTACGCCCGAAAAATCACCGACACGAGCGAAAGCCAGACCGGCCTGATCGGCGTCCAACGCACCCAATCGCGCGGCGGCTGGCGCGAGGCGTTGTCGCTCGGCTACCAGCGCGAGGACTTCACCGTCGGCATCGACAAAGGGGTTTCCAACCTTCTGGTTCCCGGCGTGAGCTACGAGCGCGTGAGGGCCGACGATCGAATCTCCACCACCAACGGCTACCGGTTACTCGGCTCGCTCCAGGGGGCCGCGGAAAGCGTGCTCTCCGACTCGTCGTTCTTCCAGGCGCTGGTCGACGGCAAGGCGATCCGCACCGTGGGCTACCGCAACCGCCTGATCGGCCGCGCCCAGGTGGGCTATACGCAGACCGATCAATTTCGCGAGCTGCCCCCGCGGTTCCGCTTTTTCGCGGGCGGCGACCGGAGCGTACGCGGCTATGCCTATCAGGGCCTCGGCGAACCGGACCAAGAGGGCAACATCATCGGCGGCGAAGCGCTTCTGGTGGGCAGCCTTGAATACGAATACCGCTTTCGCGATTTCCGCTTTCTCGACAAGTGGGGTGTGGCGGCATTCTACGATGCCGGCAACGCCTGCCACGATTTCTCTTGCGAGCTGGAGCAGGGAGCGGGAGTCGGCCTGCGGTGGCTTTCGCCGATCGGCCCGATCCGCGCCGACGTCGCCTGGGCGCTCACCGAGCCGGGCCCCCCCCTCCGCTTCCACTTGAGCATCGGACCGGATCTGTGAGCAAGGCGGACGGCATCGAACCGATGGAGCAGCCGGAGAAGCCGGAGCGGACGGAGCAGCCCGCCCCGAAGCGTGGCCGACGGATTCTGCTCGGCCTGCTGCTTTTCGTCCTGGTCGGCATCGTGCTCGTCGCGGCTTTCCTCGGCTGGGCGGTTTCGACCGAGGGCGGAACTCGGTTTCTACTCGCGCGGCTCTCCGGATTTCTACCGGGCGAGCTTTCGATCGGCGGCCAGACCGGTCCGTTGGTCGGCCCACTCGCCTTGCGCGACGTGCGGTACGAAAACGAAGGGCTCAAAGTCGGCCTCAAGAGCCTCGATCTCGATTGGCGACTGAGCCAGCTGCTCCACCGCCAGCTCGACGTCTCGAAGCTCCGCGTGGACGGCGTCCGGGTCACTTTGCCGCCTCCGGCGGAAGACGAAGCGCCCTCGGACGGCCGGCTGGTACCGATCCACCTGCCGGTCAACCTGATCGTCCGCGACGCCTTGATCCGCGACGTCGAAATCGTTTTCCCGCCGAGCCCCCCGGACGCGGCGAAACCGGTGACGCCCGATACCGCCCCGGCACCCGCGGCAACCCAGCCGACTCCGCCGTTCCGCCTGGACCGCGTGGCGCTCGACGCGACGAGCGAGCGGCAGAGCGACGTGATCCACGTGCGCAGCTTGGCGGTCGATGGGCCGACGTTCAATCTGCGCGCCCAAGGGGATCTAACCCCCGTGGGCGACTACGGCCTCGCGCTCGACGTTCGCGCCACCTGGCACGACCCGGACCATCCGCCGTTCGAGGTCGCCGGCCGGTTCGACGGTACGCTCGAAAAACTCAGGATCGACGCGCGCCTCTCCCGCCCCTTCGTAGCGCGGGTGCAAGGCAACGTGACCACCCCGATGCGCGAGATCGGCCTGGATTTGCGTGCCCAGGTGAAGGACTTCGACCCGCGGGTGATCGATCCGAACTTTCCCGCCGCCCGCATCGCCCAGGCCGACGTGGCGATCCGCGGCGGGCTCGACGACTTCGCCTCGAGCGGCCGGGTGATCGGCGCCTACGAAGGGGTCGCCGCCGGAACCGTCGACTACCGGCTCACCAAGAAGGGCGACGACCTCGCGATCGAGACCGTTCGCCTCCGGACCGATCAGAACGCCGTGTTGACCGCCAAAGGCCGGGTGAACCTGGCCGAAGACGGCAAGCTCGACCTCGCCGCCACCTGGGAGCGCCTGGCGTTTCCGCTCGACGGCAGCGCCCCCGTGGTCACCAGCCGAAGCGGCCAGGGCACCCTGCGCGGCACCCTCAAGGCCTATCGATTGGCAGCGGACGCGCAGCTCGGCGGCCCGAACGTGCCCCCCGGCCAATGGGTGCTCTCCGGCGACGGCACACCCGAGACCATGACGATCCACTCGCTGCGCGGCGACCTGCTGCGCGGCCGCCTGACCGCGACCGGCGTCGTCTCCTGGCAGCCGCGGATCGATTGGACGCTTCAAACCACCGGCACCGGGCTCGATCCTTCAGCGTTTGCGCCGAGCGCCGACTGGCCCGGGCGGATCGACTTCACCGCCTCGACCCAAGGCACGATGCGCGACGCCGGAGCGTTCGGCACCGTCGACCTCGAATCCTTGAAGGGGCAAATTCGCGGCAACCCGCTCGACGGCCGCGTCCACCTGGAACTCGCGGGCGACCGCTATCGACTGCCCCGGCTCGACCTCCGCTCGGGCAGCGCGCGGCTTACCGCGGCCGGGTCGTTCACCACGGACGCCGCCGCGCTCGAATGGAAGCTCGACGCGCCGAACCTTTCCGAGGCACTGCCCGAAAGCGGCGGCAGCCTGCTAGCCCAAGGGCGCCTCGACGGGCCTTGGACCACGCCGCGGGTGCGCGCCACGGCGGAGGCGAGCTCGCTCGTCTACTCGACCTCGAACGTCGAATCGATGAACCTCGCGGCGGACGTCGATCTCGCGCAAAACGGCCCGCTCTCGATCGACCTGAAGGCCCGGGGCGTCGGCCTCGCCGAGCGTCATTTCGACACCGTAACGCTCGACGGCTCGGGAACCCGAGAAGCCCACCAGGTGACCCTCGCGGTCAAGGCGCCCGAAGGAACGCTCGATCTCGCGCTCGCGGGGGGTCTCGATCCACAGACCGTCTGGAACGGCACGATCCAAAAACTCGACTTGCAAAACAAGCAGACCGGAGCCTGGGGCCTCTCCCAACCGGCGCGGCTTTCAGCCGGCGCCGAGCGCGCGAGCCTGGAGGATTTCTGTTGGACCTCCGGCTCGGCCCGCCTTTGCGGCGAGGGCGAGTGGTCGAAGAGCGGACCGTGGAACGCCTCGGGCCAGATCGCCGCGCTGCCGTTCTCGCTGTTCCAGCCGTTCCTGCCGCCCGACCTTGAGATCACCGGGGTGACCAACGGTACCTTCACGGGCCAGGGTTCGGCGGGAGGCGTCATCACCGCCGATCTCGACCTGCAGCCCGGACCAGGCGAGGTCCGCTATCCAACCGAGAACGGCGAGACCGTCGCGGTTCGATTCGACCGCGGGATCGTCCGCGGGGCGATCGGCGCGGCCGGTTTAACCGGTCATGCCGAGCTGACGTTCATCGATACCGGCAACGTGCGCGCCGATCTCGACCTGCCAAGCTTCAACCGGGTGGGTACGCCGCTGGAGAACCAAGCCTTAAACGGCCGGATCGTCGCCAACTTCTCGAACCTCGGCCTGCTCGAAGCGTTCGTCCCCGATCTCGCCAATCCGCGCGGCACTCTGTCGGCCGATCTCGCACTCGGCGGCACGGTGGCCAAACCGATCGCCCGCGGCACCATCCAGCTCGCGGGGGGCCAAGTGGACGTGCCGGAATACGGCCTGGAGCTGCGCCAGATCGAGCTTTCGGCCCAAAGCAATGGCGACGGGCCGTTTACCGTCCGTGGCGGCGCCCGCTCCGGAAAAGGCAATGTAACCATCGCGGGAACCCTGGCGTTGGACGGCAAGAGCCCGAGCCGCCTGAAGATCGAAGGAAGCCGCTTCCAGGTGGCGAACAATAAAGAGATCAAAGCCATAGTCTCGCCGCGGATCGAGATCGCGATGCAGGGCTCGCGGATCGACGTGACCGGCGAGGTCGAGGTGCCGGAAGCGACGATCGAGCAGGAGAAGCGCAAACCGGCCGCCGTGCCGGTCTCTTCCGACGTGGTGATCCTTCCCGCGTCCGACGAAGTAGTCAAAACTCCGACCGCGTCGCCGACCGAGATTCACGCCCGCGTTCGCGTCATCCTCGGCGACAAGGTTTCGATCAAAGCGCTCGGCTTTTCCGGCAAGCCGAAAGGGAGCCTGCTGGTCACGGAAGAGCCGGGCAAGGCCACTTCGGCGGTCGGCGAGCTGACGATCGAGAACGGCATCTACAAGGCGTATGGCCAGGATCTCCAGCTCGAACGAGGACGGTTGATCTTTGCCGGCGGTCCGATCGACAACCCGGGGCTCGACCTGAAAGCGTTCCGCAAGGCGGACGACGGAACGATCGCCGGAATCACCGTTCGCGGCACGCTCCGCTCGCCCCAGGCCACCCTCTACTCCGAGCCCCCGATGGCCGAGGCGGAGGTGCTGGCCTATCTGCTGCTCGGTCATCCGCTCGGCCAATCGACCGGCGAAGAGGGAGACCTGCTCGCCAACGCCGCGAACAGCCTGGGATTGAAAGGCGGCAACCTGCTCGCCAAGAAGCTCGCCGCCCGCTTCGGCCTCGAAGAGGCGCGGATCGAATCGACCGGCGGCTTGAAGGATGCCTCCCTGGTGGTCGGCAAATACCTCTCGCCGCGCCTTTACGTCACCTACGGCCTCGGCCTGTTCGAGCCGGTCACCACGTTCAAGATCCGCTACCTGCTCGGCCGCGAATGGTCGCTACAGGCCGAGCAATCGGGCCAGGCAACGGGAGCCGACATCCTCTACAGCGTCGAACGCGGCAAAGGCGGAGCGACCCCGCCGCCGGTGAAAAGCCAAGGCGAGCCGGTCCAGGCTCCGGCGGAAGGCGGGGGCGGGTAACGGCCTTACGACTTGAGCGACACGAAGATCAAAATCGCGATCAGCGCCGCCACGATGGCGAAGAAGATCTTGATCGCACTCCAGGGGCGGGTGCCTGCGATCGTTCCGGTAAACCCGTTCACCAACACCTGAAAGACCCGCGCGCCGTATGTATACGAAACCAACCAGAGCGGCACCAGAATGTGCTTGAAGGTCTGGCCCGAGTAGTCGGCCGTTACCCGCAGGTTGCGCTGGGTGTCGCCGGGAACCTCTCGGGCGCATAAGCCCCGCAGCTGCTGGTCCATGTCGCGGCGGGCGTTTTCGGCCGCTGCCACCAGATCGATCTGATACTGCTCGACCACCCAGCCCGAGACATACCCCGGATCGTAGGGAACGAGCGAGGGGGTCGGAAACGGTTCGACCTTTTTGAGCAGGTCGAGATGCACGCCCTTGGTCGCCGGGACCGGTACGTCGTCGAAGAAATGATCGAGTGCGCCGGAGGCGGGTACCCAGCGGACCTTCTGCACCCTCTCGGTCTTGCCGTTCCGGACTACGCTCTCGTAGTAGTAGTGGCCCGCCTCGGCGGTCCAGGTGGCGGCCACCTGCGCATCGAAGGTCCAATACGGAATGTAGAGCCCGTGCACCTGGTCGGTGAGCGCCGCCCGCTTCAATTTGCTCGGCGCGAACCAGAGCTTGCCGTACCAGCGGCGTACGCTTTCGCGCACCGTCGATTCGGCGACCTGGAACGGCAGAAGGCTCTCCGGAACGATCGGCGAGCGCGCGGCGGTCTGCGGCACGATCTGCGGCGAGCCGCAGAACTCACAGTTCTGCGCCACGCGGGTCGAATCGAAGAGAGAGATCGCTTTGCAAGCCTGGCACTGCACGGCGGTCCGGCCGGCATCCCACCCTTTGCGGTCGGACGGCAGGTTCCGCAGAGCGGTCGCGAGGTCGTGCTCTTCGACGACGCTGCCGTCGGCCGCTAATTTCGCCGGGGAGACCGCCCCGCAGTACGGGCAGACGAGCGCCTGCTTGGCGGGGTTCCAGGCGGCCTCCGCCCCGCACGCCGGGCAGGCGTGTTTTTGAAGGGCGGAGATTTCCAGCGGTTGTGAAGGGACCGGAGTCCCGAACGATTCAGCCATGCGCGACTCCGGTCCTTGCGGGCTTAGGAGTTCAGGAACGCGTCGAGCGCGGCGCGCGTAATGCGATAGGCGGAGCCGATCTTCTTCGCTTTCAAGTCGCCCGACTCGATGGTCGCGATCACATCGGCCTCGGTGACGCCGAGCGCCGTCGCGGCATCCGCCGGGGTCAACAGCTCCGGCAATCCGGAACCGGCGGCGGCAGCCGCCCCGGGCATCGCAACGCCCGGAGTCGCGGTGCCGCCGAGCGCGCCGCCCTGCTGCTGCATGATCTGCTGCGCCATCGCAAACCCGACCGCCAACTCGGTCGCGGCGCCGCCCGAACCGCCACCTTCCGCCATCCCCTGCGCCATCTGGAATTTCACGTAGTCGTTCAGGTTACCGACCGCGCCCATGCTGGACCGCTTATCGATCGCGGCCTCGACTTCCGGCGGCACGGAGGCGTTTTCGAGCACGAAGCTCGTCATCTCGATGCCGTATTTGGCAGACAGCAACGGGTTGATCAACGGCAGGAGCGCGTCGCCCAAATCCTGGTACCGGGTCGCCAGGTCGAGCACGGGGATTTTCGCGGTGGCGAGAGCGTCCGAGAAGACGCTCACCAGCCGCGAGCGCATGACGTCGGCGAACTCCTCCAGGCGGAAGTTCTGGTCCGAGCCCGCGACCTCTTTCAGGAACAGCTTCGGCTCGATGATCCGGAAGTCGTAGGTGCCGAACGCGCGCACCCGCACGATCCCGAAATCGGCGTCGCGCATCATGATCGGGTTCGAGGTGCCCCACTTGTTGCCGGTGAACAGCCGCGTCGTCACGTAGTAGACATCGGCTTTAAACGGCGACTGGAAGCCATACTTCCACGACTTCAAGCTGGTCAGGATGGGGATGTTGTCGGTCGTGAGCGTGTGCTTGCCCGGGGCGAACAGATCGCCGAACTGGCCCAGGTAGACAAACTGCACCACCTGCGACTCGCGGACGATCAACTGCGCCCCGTTCTTGATCTCCTTGTCCTCGTCCGGATAGCGAAACGACAACGTGTCGCGCGAATCATCGGTCCACTCGATGACATCAATGAACTGGCCCTTCAAGAAATCGGTCAGACCCATGGCCGGGCCTCCTCTGGAGAATTTAGGATGATCGAGAACGGAAGCCCCGAGAACCTCGGAACCGATCGCCGTCGCTCGGGTGGGGATTGTATCCGGTCTGGAGAGGCAACCGCACGGCGCTGGTCTCCGAACGCACATTCTGGGAGACTCTTCATTCTATGAAATCCGCTCAGCCTTCAAGGCCTTTCCCAACCAGCCCCGAGGAGATTGCAGCGGCGATCGAAAGCGCGCCGAAGTGGGTTGACGACCCGGAATGTCCCTACGACCCCAACGACGCCGCTTCAGTCGCGGCTTTCTGGAGAGAAGCGAAGGTCGTCGATCGGAGCGGAAGTAGCGTCAAGAAAAGCGGCCCAACCGTCAAAGGGATTTAAGGTCGCCCACCACCCAGATCCCTCGCTCTCGCTCGGGATGACGGTGGCGGAGGGTCTCTATCGTAAAGGACGGCGGATCTATTCGCCGGCCGTAGCTTGCGCAGCGTAGGCCAGCGCGGCAAGCACTTCTTCGCGGGTGAGCTCATACTCGCGAGTCACCTCTTCCAGAGCCATGCCACCCGCAAGCTTGCCGATTACCAAGCCCACCGGCACCCGGCTTCCCTGAATCACCGGCTTGCCGAAGCGAACGTCCTTGTCGACGCTGATGTGGGGCGCGATCTGGATCATCAGTGCCCGAAAATCTCTCCAAGATCGATCGCCAGCCCCGGCAGCAGTGGTGAGACCAGGCGGTCCCCTGCTGCCGCCCGAAGCTCAGCGACCTTTCGGTAGCGGCCACCGTCTAACCGATACACCCTCACCGCCTCGCGGAACGGATCGACGATCCAATACTCGGGGATTCCGTACTGCGCGTACAGACGGGGCTTCGTCACCTCGTCGCGATGGCGTGAGCCGCTGGAGAGGATTTCGATTACCAGGTCGGGCGGGCCGTGAACGCCGTCCTCGGCGATGCGGTCCGAGTGATCTCGGGCGACGAACAGGAGGTCGGGCTGAACGACGGTGATCTCCGAGAGCACGACATCCGTGGGTGCGAAGAGCACGGTCCCGATCGGCAAAGTGGCGAGGAAATTGAAGATTGCGGCGAACAGCCGGCCGAGCAGCGTCTGGTGCGTCACGGTCGGCGCGGGCGTCATCAAGAACTCCCCTTCGATCAGCTCACAGTTCGGGCCATCCTCCGGCAGGAGGCGGTAGTCGCCGTAGGTAAACGGCAGGGAGCGGAGAGGCTCGGCCATGGGCGGAGTATAGATCCTTGAAGGAATTCCGGGCGGGTGCTCCTCGGGCTAAGGGGAAACGGAATCGGACGTGACCCGCGGCATCCGGATCGGCGCGTCGTTCGGGGATCTATCCGGTTCGGGGTGCCGAGACTCACAGCCCCAGGATGAGCCTCAGTCCATTTTCGACCCCCATGAGCAGTCGCGGAGGTACTTTTCCAGCGAGTTCGGTCAAGAGGCTCTTGTCCACGGCGAGGAGTTGGGAGATGTTCGCGACCGAGTCGGAGGGAAGGCCGGTCAGGTTCTTGGGGAGAAACGTATTGCCCGGTGCTTCCGCCAGCTCCAACGTGGTCGTGACAGCTATGGCGAGGACGGTGCGAAGGCGGCTTGCTGTGAACTCCTCGGTCTGGATGACGAGTACCGGCCGACGATAGCCGGGCTCGGAGCCGGAAGGCTCGGGGAGCGAGGCCCACCAGATCTCCCCCCGCCGGATCACCAAGGATCCCGTGTCAAGGTCGCCAGTTGAAGGGTCTCCAGAAAGGGATCGGGCGTCTGTTCGACCTTCTCGTAGACTCGGTTGAGCGATTCTGTGATGCCGCTCCGCTTTTGCGCCTGGACGAATTCCCGGATGGCCGTGGCATAGAGCTGACTTCGGGAAATGCCCAACTTTGCCGCCATCGCCTCGGCGGATTCGAAGAGGGGGTCAGGTAATGAGATGGCCGTTTTCATGGGCTTAGTATAACTCGGTCATACCGCAGCCCACACCCACAGCGCTCCTGGGGCCCTGAAGTCGTGTTCAAGGAAGAGACTCCGAGAGGTGGACGGATGGACACTTCTGTCATCCCGAGCGAGAGCGAGGGATCCGGGAGGTGGGCGGCCTTGAATCCCGTCGCGGCGGAGGGCACCCTGTGCCACCTCCTTGGGCGAATCGCTAGTCCTCGCGAAGGGTCTCTATCGACCGGGGCGAGGTCTCCCGTTCCATGGCCCGCGCCAGCGCAGAGAAGAGGCGGGCCGCGTTGCGTGGCGAGCGAAGCTCGTGAAGAGTCTGCTCCAAACTACGAAGCTCGGAAGCCGCGATGAGCGCGACATCTTCAGCGCCCCGCCGGTGGATAATGACCGGCTCCAGCGTCGAAGTCGCGTAGTCGCAGATAGCAGCAAGGCTCGCTCGGGCGTGGGCGTAGGTCGTGGTCAAGGCAGAGACTCCGGGTAGTGGTGAGATGGACACCGCTGTCATCCCGAGGTTAAAATCCCACAAGCAGCCTACAGATGAGAATACTGCACTGGGAATGAATATGGCCGCCAGAAAGCTCTTAGACAAGCTTCACTCCCAACTAGAGAGCCGAGAACCGATAAGCCTTGAGTCCGCCACGCTCACCGCACTACAGCTTGCCGGGGCGATTGATGCTTCGGAATTTCAACTTTATTTTGAGATGCAGATTCGAGGCTTTGATGAAAGCCAGAAGCTATATCCGAGCGATAGACTCTGGAGCGGTGATATCAATCGCCTGAAGTGGCAGCCTGCAGTGGCTTTCGCCGAGGATCGGACCATCAAGAACGGCCAGATCCAAGGTCACTCGCTAGAGAAGTTGTTATTCTTCCTTTCGGAACCGCAGGTTCAGAATGATCAACAGATGAAGTTGGAAATATCCAATCTACTCTCGAAACTTCGCACCCGGCTCAATATTTTTGCAGCACATGCCAGCAAGATCCTAATTAAGAGCGAGAGACGCGAGGGTAGCAAGGGGGCCAATGTCTTTATCGGCCATGGCCACTCTGCAGCCTGGAAAGATCTGAAAGATTTCGTTCAATATCGGCTCTGTTTGCGGTGGGATGAGTTCAACCGTGTATCGATTGCTGGCATTACGAATACTGTTCGGCTATCTCAAATGCTCGATGATGCGGCAATCGCTCTTCTGGTGATGACTGGAGAGGATGAACAGGTGGACGGAACAGCGCGCGCACGAATGAATGTAATACACGAAGCAGGACTATTCCAGGGTCGCCTCGGGTTCGAGAAAGCTATAGTTATCCTGGAAGAAGGTTGTGAGGAATTCTCAAATATCCTTGGATTGGGCCAGATTAGATTTCCTCAAGGGAAAATTAGAGATTCGTTTGAAGAGGTCCGGCAGCTTATGGAGCGTGAGGGCTTGTTGAGCAGGCCGGCCGCGACTCAGAGCAGCTAGCCTGCCGCCTCCATCTTGACAGAGTCAAATGCGCATCCTGAATCAGCCGTCCTCCCCGACCAGGGAGCCCCAAACAGTCCGGCAAGATCGATCGGCAGCCCAGCCAGAAGCGTAGACGCCAAGCGGTCGCCATACGCAGCTGAAAGCTCCGCGACCTTCCGGTAGGCTCCGCTCTCCAAGCGGTACACCCGCACCGCCTCGCGGAACGGATCGACGATCCAATACTCGGGGATGCCGTGCTGCGCGTAGAGGCGAGGCTTGATCACTTCGTCGCGGTGGCGCGAGCCGGTGGAGAGGATCTCGATCACCAGGTCGGGCGGACCGTGAACGCCGTCCTCGGCGATGCGGTCCTGGTGCTCCCGAGCGACAAACAGAAGGTCGGGCTGAACGACGGTGGTCTCCGCGAGCACGACATCCGTGGGTGCGAAGAGCACGGTCCCGATCGGCGAGGTGGCGAGGAAATTGAAGATCGCGGCGAACAGACGGCCAGAAGCGTCTGGTGCGTCACGGTCGGCGCGGGCGTCATCAAAAACTCCCCTTCGATCAGCTCACAGTTCGGGGTCTCCTCCGGCAGTAGGCGGTAGTCGCCGTAGGTAAACGGCAGGGAGCGAAGCGGCTCGGCCATGGGGAAAGTATAGATCGTTGAATGAACTCTGGGCTCCTGCGTCTGCAGAAGACTGCGGGACACTCACGGGCCGCCGCGTTGAGGCAACCAGCGACTTCGGCTTCTCCAAACCCAAATCCTCGCTCAGGGTCTCAACCGGCCGAGGAGGAGGCTCACGCTCCACGGCCCGTGCAAGCGCAGCGAACAGCCGGGCGGCATTGCGCGGCGAGCGAAGCTCGTGAAGAGTCTGCTCCAAGCTCCGGAGTTCTGAAACCGAAACAAGCGTCTGGTCGACCTTCTCGTAGACTCGGTTGAGCGATTCTGTGATGCCGCTCCGTTTCTGCGCCTGGACAAATTCCTGGATGGCCGTGGCATAGAGCTGGCTCCGGGAAATGCCCATCTCTGCGGCCATCGCCTCGGCGGACTCGAAGAGGGGGTCGGGTAGCGAGATGGCCGTCTTCATTCGCCCAGTATGACCCGGTTTTACCGCAACTCGCGACCACAGCGTCTCCGCGAGTGAAACCTGGGAGGATGTACTACTCAAGCGCCAGCGTGACCCGCCGGCTGCGAAAAGCCGGAGGATTCGGGCAGGCATCTCCGTCATCGCTCAGGATGACCAGTTGGTTCGGCGCGGCGAGATCGAAGAAGACCGCTTCGGGTACCAACAGGTCCAGGTTGGCGTTTTCGATCAGCTGGGGTGGCGGGGCGCTCCCCGGCCCGTCCCACCGGAAGGCACGGAAGGTGCCTCCGTCCTCGAAAGAACCGCCGAGGATCACGTATCCGTTCGCGGCGGGCCAGTGCTCCAGGCTGCGGATGCCGAGGCCTCGGAGGTCGAGCTGGATCGGATCCCCGAAGGTGGGCTTTTTCCTATCCAGCACCTCCCTCGGGTTGTTCAGGGGGATGATGAGAGCCTTGTGGCCCGGGATCGGGTTGCGGAAACCGATCAACAGCGCCCCCTCCGGTGTCGCGGCCAGGCCTTCGATGTTCAATCCGCCCGGAGAGGTCGGAGGGAGCATCGCGGCGGCGCCAAGATGGAACGGCTCGAAACGGCTGTCTTTCTGGAGATCCTCGATCAACGACTCGTACGGCGTTCCAACCGCCGCCAACTCATGACTTCCCGGCCGGACCGTGATCGCGAACAGGCGATGGCGGTCGAGATCTTCCACGCCGCTGTTCTTCCGGCTGTGCGAACCGATCCAGTAGATCGCATCGCCAATTCGCGCCGCGCCTTCGAGGTCCGCCTTCTTCTTGAGCCCGGGCAGGTTGGAGATCTTGACGATCTCGGGATCTCCCGGCGCGTCGGTTCGGTAGATCCGGAGATCTTTCTGATCGTCATCCCCGACGAGGAACAGCCCGGGTTCGAGCATCACCGCGGCCGAGGGCTCGCAGGTTCCGGGATACAGAACCACGCCCGAAGGATCGGAAGGCTGAGCACCCGCGGCAACGGCGACCAAGAATCCGAAGATCAGGGACTTCCACGCCATGTCGTTCATCCGTTCATTCTCCCTTAAGCTGTAGTGCTTCCATCGTATCGAGATAGACGGCCCCGGTGCTTCGCTTCCCTCCGGTCCGCTTCCCCCCAGGGCGATCACCCCGAGCGGGTCCGTACGCTGGCCGAGGAGCTGGAACGCGACGCCGCGGCGGGGCGCTTCGGCAAGATCGCCCGAGACGCGGGCGAGATTCTCCGCGCGCCACGCCTCCGCGGTTAGATCGGGGCGAGCCGAGCGCCAATCCAATAGACCGCGGAGCGTGCGCCACCAGATTCTCGTCCGGAACCTGTTGCACAGCGCATTGTTGTGCAGGACAGACGAATTCCTGCACAATATTTCGGCTGCGCACCGGTGTACAAGACAGTGTCTGTGCGACAAAATGAAAAACGTGTGCGAAATCGGCTCACCGCACCGGTGCTCAGGCCTCGCGAGGCTCGCCTTCGATACCGTTTCGCACAGAAATTTCAAACTTCCGCACAACACAGGCGAAGAAAAGTGCTCCACAGCGTCCGTGTCGCGCTACGCGGCACGAAAACCGCGCTCCGCAACAGCGAGTTCGCACAGAACTGACACAATCCTGCACAAAAACTACGGCGAACCCTCGAAACCTAGACCACTTCCGCACAATCCTGGGACAATTTCGCACAACGCCGACTTAAAACAGCGGATGACGACCCGCGAGAGGCCTTTCCCAGGAGGGATTTCGCACAAAAATCTCACGAGTTCGCACAGCGCGAACCCGTTCCTGCGGATGCCCGAAGGCGAACACCAGGGTGCGCCAGACGCTCCCTACTTCACTGACCGCTTCTTGAACGACCAGGTGAAGGCGAACCGCGCGGCGACCGCGCCGTCCGGCAGCCGGCCGATCGTCTCGGCCCGCACCGTCTGCGGCTCCCCCGTCTCGATGGCGCGGGCGACCGCCGCGGAGATCGCCGGACCGGCCTCGCAGGTAAACGACACCCGCGCCCCCGCCTTCTTCTCGAACGCCGCTTCGAGCCCAACGATCAACAGCGCCACGGGAGCCTTCGAAGCCTCGATCGCCGCCATAGCAAGCGCCCCGGTCGAAAGCTCCGCCGCCATCGCCTGCGCGGCGAAATAGATCGAGCGGAACGGGTTGGTCGTCCGCCAGCCGTAGGGCAGCGAGACTATGCAGCGCTTGGGCGTGATCTCGTCGATCCGCAGACCGGCAAACAGGGCGAGCGGGAGCTTGCCCAGGAAACACAGACGCATCAGAAACCGCGAGCGGGCCTGGCGGAGGAACTTGGAGTCGTTCGTCAAGGAGGCCATGAGGCGACGATCTTAGCGGACGGAAATACCCGCGGAGAACTTTCCTTGGTCTGGAGCCCGGCGCTGAACCACGGTGCGCCGCTTCCCGGTGTTGTCGCGCGCCTCAATCCGGCGGCGCCGGGGCCGGCATCTGTGCTTTCTCCCCTGGGCTCGCCCGGCTCCAGCCAGGCCGTTTTTCGCCGCGGGGAAGAGCCCGGCTCCTCGACCCAAAAGCGCCAGGCTGGAGCCTGGCGAGCCCAGGGAATCGACAACTTCGACGGCGAACGCCCAAACGCCGAACGGCACACTCCAGAGTTTTCATCCGAAGCGCGCCGCCCGTTTCCTACGCTACTGTTTCGTAGCCCTACCGCTTGCTCACCAAATAGGGGATCGCCGCCTTGATCACGTCGCCGAGGATCGCGGTTGCTTTGGCGTTGCCCGCCGTGTCGTCCTTCGCCCAGTCTTCGGTGAACATTGCGACGCTGAATTGGTGGGACAGGGAGGAGTAGTCGCCCGATCCGAAATCCCAGTTCCAGGCGAGGCCGATCCAGCTCTTCACTTTGTATTTGCCGCCGTCCTTGCCGCCCCAGGCTTGGAAGGCACCGGCCGCGGGAGGCGCGTAGGAGTTGTTCTTGTCCAGCTCGCGGACGAGGTCGCCTTCGTCGAAGACGGTGAGAAGGTCGTGGTCGGCGACGCTCCGGAAGAAGCGGCCTACCTCGGCCGGGGTGACCGAGTTGGCGAGCGTGTTGTAGTAGAGGCCGTAGCGGGCGTCGTTGGAGACCGGCGAGCTGTTCAGCTTGCCAAAGCAGGCGAGGTCGGCCGCCGAGGAATAGCTCGTGTCGCCCGCGCGGTACCAGCTTTCGAAGCTGTGGCAGGGAACCGAGAAGACGCAAGAGTTGGCGTAACTCTGGACCCTTTTGTCCACCTGGCAGATGGTGGTGATCTCGCCGACGTTCTGCATCTCAGCCTTCGAATCGAGGAACTTGTTGACCGCCAGCGAGCCGTCGAAACCCTCGATCAATCCGAACAATCGGTCGGTCGAACAGCTGTCGCTGTTGTCGATCATGTGGTCGAGGTAGGTCGCGATCGTCTGGTTGTCGCCGATGTCGGCCTTGGTGAATCCGCGGGTCGCCTCGCCGCGCCAATCGGAGGTGCGGAGCTGATACAGGTCGCCCGCCGACATCTCGGGCATCGAAACCTCTTTGGCGGCAATGAAGGTCTTCGATGCCGAGGCGAGGTAAAACGGCTCGTTCGGATTGAAGGCGATCCAGTGCCCGGTGGTCAGATCTTCGATGTAAAAGCCGATCGAGCCCTTGCGGTTGTCGGCGCCGTTGGTCGTGTATTCCACCAGCTTTGCTTTCAGCTGATTGATCGAGGTGCCGCTTAACGCGACGTTGCCGGTCAAAACGTTTCGCGCCTGGCGGCGAATCCAAACCGCGGAGAAGCGCAGCGCGCCGCCGGTCGTGTAATAAGCGTCGAGATCGATCGCCACGTAATTCGCTTTCTTCTGGGCGATGATCGCTGCCTGCATTTGCGCGGCGGTCCGGTCGCGAAGCGAGACCCAGCCGTTGATCCCCGGCTCTTTGACCCAGATGCCGGCGTAGCGAAGGGCACCGCCTTTGGCGTAGACGGCGATGTCTACCGGGTGGTAGCCCTGGTTCTTGTAAAACGTCCACCAGCTGCCGTATTGCGCGGAGGTGAGATCGCGCCGGATCGGGGCGTCGGTCAAACCATCCTGTACCCAGACGGCGGCATAGTAATTCTTCGCGCCGACCCGGTAGCCGTTGATTCGAATCGGCCGGAAACCGCGTGCGCCGTAAGTCGCGATGTTCGAATCGAGCTGCGCGAGGGTGAGGATGCGGTGCGAGAAGAACGGCTTGTAGACGGCATCTTTGACGAAGATCACGTCGTACCGCGGCTGGCCGCCGACCACGTGGGCGTCGAGATCGAGAACGCGGTAGTTCTGCGCGGTCAGCTGATTCCACAGGGTCTGGTAGGCCGCGGCGGTCATTCCCCGCTTCGAAGTCCACGAAACGATGCTCGGATCTTTGTGCCAGAGGCCGGAATAGCGCGTGGCGGCGCCCGATTTTTCAACCCCTGAGAGATTGACCGGCGCGTAGCCCAGGCTCTTCCAATGCGTCCACGCCGCGCTGTAGTCGGCATCGACCACGCCACCCACCTCCTGGGCGAAGACGACCGGATTGCCAGCCCAGGGGCCGATGGCTTGAGCGGGTGGGGTGGTCACTACGGAAGCGGCGGCGAGCCAAAGTGCCGCGGAGATTTGGGTGCGGATGGTGGGGAGCATTGGCGCGTCCTCCTCGGTAGCCTGAGAGTCCCGGGTTGGGGACTCCTTGGGGTTCGGTGAGAGGAACGAGCGCCGGAGGCGAATCCCCTCACCCGGAGAAAGCTTCCTTCAAAGGGGGGATCGCATCACCGCGCCGTCGTGACGCGCGGCGAGTTCCTCGCCCGCCGCCACGCGAGACGAACGACCGGCCCCTTCGAACGTGATCGAGCCCTCGCGCACCCGCACCCGAAGAGGAGGATTGGCCGCCTGGTCGCATCGCACCTCGAACCGCGGGCCGGCATCGCGGATCACACCGAACGGCGTCCGTACTTCGAGCGGGTGACTTCCCGGCTGGACGCCCGAGACATCCACGTCGAGGGCGCCTTGCTCCAGGCGGATGTCGGCAGCGACGAGCTGAACCCGGCTGTCGGCCCCCAATCGAACCACCGCGCCCCCGGCCATCCGAAGCGACGAGTTCGCGCCCTTCAGGGTGCGCAGCACCATGCCCTTGGGCAGTCCCTCGCCCGGGAGGAGCTGTCGCCAATACCCCTTGCCGATCAAGACCTCCAACCGCCCGTTCGCTTCCTCGATCACCGCCGCCGGCCTTGGGTGGGAGGACGGCCCGTTGCGGAACGTCAACCAACCGAAGCCGATCGCCGCGAGCAGAAGCGCGGCGATCACCAAGGCGCGGCGCCAACGGCTCCGGTCCGGTCCTTCTTCTAGCACGCACATGATTGGGATTGTAGCTCCGAGCCCTCCGGCCGCTTGCCCCGTCCCCCAAAACCCCCTGTGCTACGCTCCTCGGCCGTAGCTTACGCCGCGCTTCAGAGAGGGCAATTCGTGCCAGATCGTTCGTCCGCGGGTCCGGTTCCCAGCCCTGAGGAAACACCCCTCCGCGAGCCGGACTATGAGCGGCTGCGTAACGATTTGGTGAAGGCCGTCGCCAAGATATGTCCAGGGTGGCTGGCGGATCGGCGCGACGATCTGGTGCAGGCCTCCTTGATCAAAGTGATGGAACTTTCCCGCCGACGTGAGGGAATGGTCGAGCTTTCTTCGTCTTACCTGTACCGGGTGGCGCACAGCGCCCTCGTGGACGAGATCCGCGCCCGGAGAAGGAGGCACGAAGTGAGCTTGGAAGAATCGACGAGCGAACACGCATCGACCCCGTCCGAGACCCCCGATCCGGCGGCTACCTCTGCCGCGGCGGAGGTCGGTCGCGCCATCCGCGACTGCCTGGGCAACCTGGTCCGCGACCGGCGGTTGGCGGTGGCCCTCTACCTGCAAGGGCACGGCGTGCCCGACGCCTCTCGCCTGCTCGCCTGGTCGGCGAAGCGCACCGAGAACCTGGTGTACCGCGGCCTTTCCGACCTGCGGCGCTGCCTGACCGACAAGGGGCTTACGCCATGATCGAAAGCGCCCCGGGAATCGAGCGGCTGCGCCGTGCCTTCTCCACCTACGACGACCCCGAGATCGAAGTCGAGGAGATCGACGCCGAGCGGATCTACCGCGCCGCGGCGGGCGAGCTGCGGGAGGACGAGCGCCGCGCGGTGATCGACCAGGTGGCGACCAGCGCCGCCGCCGCGGAAATCTGGCGTCTGGCGATCGAGCTGCAGCGCGCCGAGGCGCGAGCGGCCGAGGCGGGCGACGAACCGTTCCAGGCCTTCGCGGCCGATCCGAGCCAACCGGCGGAGGAAAGCCACGCGCTCCATGGGGTCGACTCCCCGCCGCCCCCCCCGGCGATTCGCGACGAGCGCGGGGACGCCGAGATCCTGCCGTTCCGACGCCCCGCATCGCAACCGGCGGCGGCTCCCTCGCGACGCCGGCTCTATACGGCACTCGCCGCGGTGCTGGCCGCGACGATCGGTTTCGGGCTCTGGACGCGGAGCAACGTGCCCGCTCCCACGTTTCGAGGAGCCGAGACCACCCTCGCGGCGACGATCGAAGAGGGTGCGCGGTTGCCGAGCGGTGGGTTCCGGCTCGTTTGGTCGCCGCTGCCAGATCCCGGCGCGCGCTATACCGTGCGGGTGACCACCGAAGACCTGCGGCAGATCGCGGAGGGCCGCCACCTGGAGGGCTCGTCGTACCAGGTGCCCGAATCCGCGCTCGCCGGATTGCCGGACGGCACCCGCCTGCTCTGGCAGGTCGAAGCGAAAACCTCCGACGGCCGCACGATCGGCTCGCCGACGTATACCGTCGAGATCACCCGCTCCGGAGACCGGCCATCGGGCAGGTGAGGGAATCGCCCCGCGCGAAGCGTTCAAAGGGCAGACCGCTTAAACCTCTGGAGATTCCGACCATGAACACTCTCTCGCCCCGCAACCGACTCCCCAAGCGATTCGTCCTTCTTGGACTGTTTCTCGCTTTCGCCGCGACCTCCGCGATCCAGGCCCAGGATCGCGTCCGTACCACGGCCTCCTCCGGTATCTTTACCCTCTCGCCTCGGCAGACCGTGCGGCTGCACATCCTCGATTCGGGCTCCGCGGACGCTCGGCCGAAGACGGCTCGGATCGAGCTGCGCACCGATCGGGGAGTCCTCCTCGGCTTCAAAACCGCCACGTTGCGGCCGGGTGCGCCGATCCATCTCGCGCTGCGCGCCGCCAACCTGCTCGGCAGCCGGCCGTTTCTCTACGTTCGGGCGGTCGCGGTGATCCATTCCGACATCGACGACCTCGCGAGCGCACCGATCTTCTCGTTCGAGGTTCTGCCCGACGCGCCCGGGAGCTTGGCGAACCCGACCGGCACGCAGTGCCCGGTGCGCAACATGGGCGATCCGCCAACGCCGAACAAGCCGGTATACAGCTGCGGCGGCTCCGGCTGCGAAGTGATCCACGAGCTGGTCGCGCCGCACTGAGCCCCCGGTAACGAGGCCTATGGCCAACGACCGTGTCGACAGAGGCGACCGCGCCGATCGAAGACGACGGCTGGCGGATTTGAGTTTCGGCGGGCCGGCCAAGATGGCGCCCGCGCTCGCCCTCGTCCTCCTCGTCCCGGTCGCAACCCTCGGCGTTCAGGCCGCTCAGAGCACAGATCCTTTCGCGCCGTGCGAGGAGAAGATCCGGACCGCACCGGACGATGACCGCTCGTACCTCTGCTTCTATGAGACCGGGCTCGCCGAGAATCGACTGGCGGAGGCGGACGGGCGCCTCGCCCGGATCGGCGGCTCGGGTCGCGCCGCGGCCTGGGCGCAGTTGGTACGCGGCCACGTCGCCCTCGGCGAAAACGAAGAGAGCGCTCTTGCGCACTACCGCGCCGCCGCCGCGGAATTCGCCCGGATCGGGCCGCCGCAGGGAGAGGTGAAAGCGCGCGCCAACTTGCGGAATATCCTCCAACGGCGCGGCGAATCCACCGCCGCCGCGGCCGAGGCATCCCGCGCCCTGGCCGTCGCGGAGCGGGCGAACGATCCCGACCTGCTCACTCTCGCTCTCGTCCTCGAAGCGACCCAGCTGATGGAGAGCGGCGGCGATCTCGGCCGGGCCGGACGGAACCTGCGGCGGGCCGAAGCGCTCCTGTTTCCTCGCGGGCCGGCCGTGCGGCAACGCAGTTGCCTGGTAGCGCTCGCCGGCTTGAGCTTCCGGCTCGCGCGGTATGACGAAGCGACCGGCTATTACCGTCGATTGTTCGACCTCTATCGGGCCGACGACGATTCCAGGGGCCTGGCGACAATCGCCTACAGCCTGGCGCTCACCCGCCAGCGCCAGCTCGAAGAGCAGCCGGAGCCGGACGGTATCGATCAAATCGAACAGCTGGCACGCCACGCGCTCGACCTGGCGCGCGTCGCCGATTCCCGCGATGTCGTGCAGCGAAGCCTGCAGCTGCTGGGGGAAAACGAACGAGCGCGCGGCCGGCGGGAGGAAGCCCGCGAAATTCTCGACCAGAGCCTCGCCCGGGCGCGAGAGCTGCGCCAGCCCGAGCGGGTGGCCAATACCCTCTGGTCGCTCGCCCACCTGACCGAAGGGTCCGCAGCCGCGGGGTTTGCCCGAGAGGCGACCGCCGTCGCCGTTTCGATCGGCGATCCGCGATCACTGGCGATCGCGCTGCAAGGGCGCATGCGGGTCGACTGGCGGACGTTGCCCCGCCCGGCGGCCGTTGCCAGCTGCTTAGAGGCCCTGTCGGTGATCGAATCGCTGCGCGCCTACCAGCCGGAGGAAGAGAGCCGGATCGGCCTGTTCTCCGCCTGGACCCAAAACTACCGCTGGCTCGCCGGACGCCTGCTCGACGGCGAAACGCCCGACCTGGCGCGCGCCTTCGAGGTGATGGAGCGGATGCGCGGCCGGTTCCTGCTGGAGAGCCTGATCGCCTCCGGCACCCCGTCCCCGGAGCTTGACGCCGCGACCCGGAAACGCGAAGAGGCGGCGCTCACCGCGCTCGCCGGAGTGCAGCTGCGCCTGCTCGACCCCCGCCTTCCAGAGGCCGAGCGCGCACCGCTCCTCCGAGAATTGGAGCGCCGCGAACTCGATCTACAAGAGGTCCGCGCAGCCGGCGGGGAAGCCTCGCCGCCGACCGAATCGGTCGTCGCTCCGCTGGCGAGCGTCCGCGCCGCGCTCGGCCCGGACGAGGCGCTGCTGCTGTTTCAGCTCGGCTCGTGGCGCAACCTCTATGGCGATTTCGCCGGCGGCTCGTGGTCGATCGTGCTCACCCGCGGCGAGGCCCGGGTGGTTCGCCTGCCCGACCGGGCGGAGATCGAAGCGCTCCTGCCGGTGTTTCTCGGCCTGCTCGAACGACGCGACGACCGCGAAGCGTCCGCCGCCGCACGGCTCGGCGAGATGCTCCTCGGTCCAGCCCTGCGCAACCTGCCACGGAGCGTCCGTCACCTGATCCTCGTCCCCGATGGCGCGCTGTACAACCTGCCCTGGGATGTGCTCCGGACGAGCCGCGAGAGCGAGCCGCTCAGCCTCTCCTACGAGATCGCCTTGGTCCCTTCGGCCACCCTCTTTACGCACTGGCGCTCGCGCCCTCGGTCGACTCCCTCGCGCGGCGCCTTGGTCTTCGCCGACCCGACTTCGCCCAACCCGGGGCGCGCCGCCGCGGCAACCCGCGGCGGCTCGACGATTGCTTCGGCCTCTTCGATTCTCGAAGCGGCGCAGCTCGGTCCGCTGCCGTTCGCCCGGCGCGAGGGTCGGCGCGTCGCCCGCCTCCTGCCGAGGAGCGAGCTGTTGCTCGGCGACCGGGCGACCGAGCAGGAGCTCGCCCGCATGGATCTCGCTCCTTTTGCCGCGCTGCATTTCGCCGCCCATGCGACGGCCGACGCAGCGCACCCCGATCGTTCGGCCGTGCTGCTCGCGGACGGCCTGCTCCAGCCGCGGGAAATCGCGGCGCTTCCTCTCGCGGGCAAGCTCGCCGTGCTCTCCGCCTGCCGGACCGCCGACGGCGCGGTGATCTCCGGAGAGGGGACGATGAGCCTCGCCCGGGCGTTCTTCCAAGCGGGGGCGCCCACCGTGATCGGCAGCCGATGGCCGCTCGCGGACGACGAGGCCGAGCGGCTTTCCGCCAGCTTCTACCGCGCCCTCGCTCAAGGAGCGACGGCAGGAGGCGCCCTGGCCCAAGCACGCCGCGAGGCGGCCGAGGCGGGGCTGCCCCCCGCCGCCTGGGCGGGGCTGGTGCTGATGGGCGATCCGTCCTTTACGCTGCCCCTCGCGCTCCAGCGGTCCGCGCGATTTTCCCTGCCGCCCTGGCTTTTTGCCCTGATCGGCGCCCTGCTGGGGATCGCCGCGGCCGGCGCGGCCCGGGGGGCGTTGCGTCGGGGGACCCAGCGCCGTCGAATCGGTTAGCATCGTCGTTCGCGTCGACCGTTTCGAGGGGAGATCTACCGATGTTTCAAGCAACGAGCGCCCGTGCTTCGAGGTTCCGGCTCATTCTGCTACTCCTGCCGTTGATCGCGGGCCTCGGCTGCAGCCGGCAGAAGGAATTCGACACCTTGTTCCGCGAGAACTTGAGCAGCCGCGCGCTCGCCTGCTTCCATCCGCTCGGCAAAATCCGCTCCGCCGGTCCGATCAAAGTCTCCGGCGGCGACTCGTTTCGCGGCACGATCTATTGGCAGGGCGGCTTTTCGGGCAACGACTACGAGACCCGGATCGAGGCGAAGATCGGCGAAGAATCCGCCACGATCTCCCTCGTCGGAGACACCGCGCCGATCCCGGCGGCCGACAGAACCTGCCTATTGCCGCTCGCCGTTCCCGCGGTTCCCGAGCACGAGGCCGCCCCCGACCCGGTCGACGACGAGGATCAAGGCGCCCTACCGCCCGAGACCACCGAACTGCCCGACGAGGCGCCCCCGCCGCCGTAAGCGGACGAGGGGCGCTTGGCTTAGGGCTCGATCGCCTCGGCGATTGTCGGCTCCTTCTTCTTGAACATCTTGCGCAGCCAGGCGCCGAGGGCGGCGATGCCTACGATCACGAACTTCTTCGCCGCAAGGAGCCCGGCGAGCAGCACCTTGAACAGCCCGGTCTTCGCGGCCAGGGTGCCGACGACCAAGGCGCCGATGCCGTATTCGGCCATCTTGTCTTTGCCCGGAATGAAATCGGCATAGCGGTGCCCGGGGTTGAACTCGACCGCGGGCAGAAGATGCTGCATCGAAGTCTTGACCGACGCCAGCTGATCGACGGTCGCAACGGCGTTCAACACCAAAACCCCCTGGCGACCGAGCACGCGGATGTTGTAGTTCAGGGTGTCGACCGGTGAAGAGCCGAATTTGAAGTCTTTGGCCCAGTACAGCTTGTTGGTCGCCTTGTCGTAATACGGCGGCTCGGCCCAACCGATCAGCTCCATCGGCTCGTAGCCCGCCTTGGTCCGCTCTTTGTTCTCCTCGACGGTGCTCTTCTTCATCTCACCGAGCAACTCGTCGTAATCGATCTTCTCGGCCCCCTTGTCGTCGACGTAGCCGTCCTCCTCGTAGGAGATCACGACGCCCCACCCTTCGTCCGAAAGCGGGCTCAGGCCCGCGGGGAAAATCATCCCGAGCGTCTCGGCCCCAGGAGGGTTGCCCCACCCTTCGGTCAACAGCCGCGCCGACTGCTTCGGATCGAGGTAGCGAAACTCGGGGCCGAGGTTGAACGTCGCCTTGCCGTCCGCGACCTGCACGGTCCCGGTCTGGTAGCGAAGCTCCGCATCGAGCTTTGCGGGATCCCTGGCGGCAGGCGGCTCCTGGGCGGAAGCGATTCCCACGGCAAACGACACGACGCACACCAGAGCAGACAGATTCCGGGTGGATTTCCGGCTCATCGACTTCCTCCTTACGCTTCTCTCGGAAACAGAAACCGAAAGTATCCGCCGCGTTGAGAGGGAGTCAAGGATTCGCCACCCCGATCTCCACCCGGCTCGGATGCTCGTGATCGTGGAGCACCGACCCGCCGAGCACCCCGGGGAAAAGATCCTCCGCTACGGGATCGCCTCCAGCCTCTTCTCTTCTCCGAGCTTCGATCTCTTCCTCGCGGTCGCCAGGGCGTTCTCGAAGGAGCGGCAGACGGCGAGTTTTTCGGTGCGGCGGGGGAAACCGGCTTTCCCCAGGACTTCAAGGGGCTGGTTTTGGACCCCGGCGAGGACGACGTAGACGTTCATCCGGTAGAGGCGGTCGATGGCGGACTCCAGGGCGACGAGGCCGGTGGCGTCGATCACCGGGACGGACTGCAGGTCGAGGATGACGACGGCGACGCCTTGCGCCACCCGCTGGAGAGCGCTCATCGCTTTTTGGGCCGCGCCGAAGAAGAGAGGGCCGGCGACCTCGTAGACCAGGACATCGCTCGGCAGGCCCTCCGCCACCAGTGGATGGCTCGGTTCGGCGAGCATAGCGCCGGAGACTTCGGCCATGCGACGCATGAACAGGATCGCGGCGAGCAGAACGCCGAAGGTGACGGCGACCACCATGTCGAAAAAGACGGTGAGCAGGAAACAACTGAGGAGGACGAACGTGTCGCTCTTTGGTGCCTGGCGGAAGGTGCGGGCGAAGTTGTGGACCTCGCTCATGTTCCAGGCGACCAGCAGCAGGAGCGCGGCGAGCGAGGCCATCGGCAGGTAGCCGAGCAGGGGGGCGGCGACCACCACGGCGGCGAGCACCACAAGGGCGTGGGTCATCGCGGCGATCGGCGACCGGGCTCCGGAGCGAACATTGGTCGCCGTGCGGGCGATCGCCCCGGTCGCCGGGATGCCGCCGAAGAATGGGGCGATCAGGTTGCCGATCCCTTGGGCGAGCAACTCGCTGTCGGGATCGTGAGTTTTGCCGGTGAGACCGTCGGCCACCACCGCCGAAAGCAGCGATTCGATCGCGCCAAGCATGGCGATCGCGAAGGCGACCGGCAGCAGCTGACGGAACAGATCGAACGAGAGGACGAGCGGCGCGCCGCCGGCCCCGGGCAGGTTCCAGGGAAGGAGCGGCACCGGCGGCAGCCGAGGAATCCCGCCGTGGAGTACGCCGCCGATCTCGTAATGGAAACGGCTGGCGATCGTCGCGACCTCAAACCCGGGAACGAAGCGCGCGAGTGCCGCGGCGAGCAAGCCGCCGAGCGTAAGGGCGACGAGCGGCGCCGGAAGTTTCTTCGTCAGCCGCGGCCAGAGGAGCAGCAAGGCGAGGGTAAACGCGCCGATCGCCACCTCCTGCCACCGGGCGCCGGGCACGGCGCGGGCGAGCGCCACGGCGCGCTCGGCGAAATGCTCCGGCATCTTTTCGACCGTGAGGCCGAGAAAATCCTTGAGCTGAAGCGTCGCGATCACGACCGCGATGCCGGTGGTGAACCCGGTGGTCACCGGATAGGGGACGTACTGAATCAATCCCCCGAGCCGGCCGACACCCATCGCGATCAGAAGCACCCCCGCCATCGCGGTGGCGAGCAACAGCCCGCCGAGCCCGTGGTGTGCGGCGATCGGCGCCAAGACCACCACGAACGCGGCGGTCGGCCCGGAGACTTGGACTTTCGAGCCGCCGAGCGCGGCGATTAGAAAACCCGCGACGATCGCGGTGTAGAGCCCGTGCTGGGGCGGCACTCCGGACGCCACGGCGAGTGCCATCGACAGCGGCAGAGCGACCACGCCGACGACCGCTCCAGCGAGCAGGTCGGCGCGCAGATCAGCTTTGGAGTACCCCGTGGCGAATGTCCGCCGCAGCGCTTCCGCAAGCTTCAACGGGAACTGAGGCGGCTTGAGGGCGGCGGGAAATTCGGGAGGGGCGGAGCGCATGGGAAGAAGAGTAGAGGAAAAACAGCTGCGCCGGGCCCGGACGGTGCGCCCGCGCCGTAACAGCCGTTTAGAGCAAGTCTAGGAGGACCCGGCGGCTAAGCCGGTGATCGGCTCGCAACTCTACGCCGAGGGGTCTTTCCCGAGAGCGCCCACGCAAAGCGACGATGCGAAAGACGCCTTTAGGTCAATCTTGATCCAGTGCCGTGCGGCTCTTGTCGACGCTCAGCTCGGGCAGGAACAGGCCGGCGCTACGGACGTCCATCTAAATTTGAACCGTTCTCGGCATGGACCGGCACAGGGCGAACTACCTTCCTTCCGCTTTGCTCTTGGAGGCGTTGCAGATCCTGACAAATCGCCTGCGCGTCATAGTTGAAGCGCCGCGCATAGGCATCCCGAACTCCCCTGATCTCAGCGACGATTTCATCTTGCCACTTGTCCATGACCTATGCCTCCATTAACTCTCCCGGCGTACAGATTACTACGGCGCGGTATCCCGAGGAAACACAGACTTGATTGATCCGATTCCGCATCTGTGCGTTCGCCAAGTGAGAACAGTTCCAAGTGAGCAGATAATCCAAACCGTAGACCGCCGAAACGGCGACATGCACGGCGTCCACCACGGCTTTCGGCGGAATCGGTCCGAGCCGGATCAGTTCTCCCGCCAGGGCAGATACCTCGCTGGAGATGTCGAGCAGTGGCAGCTCTCCAAGGAACTCGAGACGACGGCGAGCCGCTTGGGCGTCGCCTGCACTCGCTTCGTTGACCACAGCTTCCGACGCGAACAGATCAAAATCGGCCCGGCGCCCCTCCCACCACAGCTGTGTAGTTTTTTGGTGCCCCGCCAATACAACGTCCCGGCTCGGACGGGCCGCGAGATAACTGATGATCGAGGTCTCAACATAGACTCTAGGCTTCATCTACTCGGCTCCTGACTGCTCACCGAAACCTCTTCGGAGCTACTTCCGCACCATCTGCACCACCGCCTCCATATGCCCGGTCTGGGGAAAGAGGTCGAGTAGGGCGAGACTCTCGATCGTGAAGCTCTTCGAGAGCTGGCGCAGGTCGCGGGCGAGCGTTGCCGGATGGCAGGAAACGTAGGTCAGCCGCGCCGGGGGGCGTTCGCAGAGTACGCCGCGGACCCGCTGCGACAGGCCGGCGCGGGGCGGATCGACGATCACCCGGTCGGTCTCGTAGGGGAGCTTGCCGATCCAGGTTTCGAGCGCGCTTGGGAACGACTCGACGTTGGTCAGCTTGTTGCGCCGCGCGTTGTTCCTCGCGTAGCGGACGGCGATCCGGTCGGCCTCGACCGCGACGACCCGTTCGTAGCGCTTGGTGAGCGGCAGCGCGAACAAGCCTACCCCGGCATAGAGGTCGTACGCCGATTTGCCGGTCCACGGCCCCACAGTCGTTTCAACCAGGCGGGGCAGCAGGCCGCGGTGACCCTGAAAAAAGCAACGGGCGTCGTAGGCGTAGGTGATCTCTCCGGCGCTCGTCGTCACGGTGGTCGTCACCTCGCCGTGGGGCACCCCTTCGATCACCGGCGCCGAAGTCAATTGGCCGTCATCGCCCGCGGCGAGGTCGATCCGGCGCGGCGGGTCGTCGCCCAGCATGCGGGGAAGAACCGCCAGCAGCGCTTCGAGTTCCGACACCAACAGGGCGCATTCCTGCACCGGGATCAGCCGGTTGCTCGCGCGCGCCTGGTAGCCCACGAAGACGTCGCCTTTTTCGTTCCGCTCGGTGGTCAGCTCGGTGCGCAGCCGGTAGTGCCAGGGATCGCCGGTGATCACGGAGAGGTCGGCGGGCAGCGTGATGCCGCCCATCCGGACCAACGTCTCGCACACCGCCTGGGCGCGCGCCCGCGATTGCAGGTCGTCGTCCAGGTGCTGCAGGTCGCATAGACCGGTCGCCGCGAGCGCGGGGTATGGGTCGGGCCGGCGCCCCGGGCCGGCTTCGAGAATCTCGACGATCTCGGCGCGGGCGTAATCGGGCTTCCGTTCGGTCAAACGCACCCGTAGCCGATCGCCGGGGGCCGCGCGCGGTACGAAGATGGGGATGCCGTCGAGCCGGGCGAGACCCTCGCCGCCGGCCACCAGCTTCTCGATCGAAACCTCCAACTCGTCGATCTCCGCCAGGCGAACGCTCGCGCGGGGCGCGGCATCGGGCCGGCGGCTCATAGCGCCCTCAAGATGTGAATGCGTTCGGCGAGCGTGGGTAGCTTTTCCGCCACGGCGCTTTCCAGATCGGCGAAGGTGTGGCGATGCGATAGATGTTGGAGCACGATCGCCTGGTTGTGGAAACTCTCGGCGCGCTCGGCGATTTCATCGATGTGAATGTGTTTGTAGAGCGCCGCGCGGTCGCGGAGATCAGCGGCCAGAAAGGTACATTCCAAGATCAGAACCGGGCTGGTAAAGACCCGCGGTTCGAGGTCGAAGACGCCAGGGCCGGTGTCCGCGCAGTAGGAGACCCAGAGTTCTTCGAACGTCTCTTCGATCCCGACACCGGAGGCGCGGAGGGCCGCGAGTTCGGCCGGCTCCTTTCCCTGGTAGGCCGGCGCGAGCCGGTGCTTTTTGCGGAGCAGGTGAAAGCCCAAGCTCGGCACGACGTGATCGACCGGGAACGCTTCGACCACGAGATCGCGCGCCACCTCCGCCCGGTCGCCCGGTTCGAGGGGACACAGCTCCCAACGATAGGAGACCCGCTCCAGCCGCTCCGCCGCCTCGACGAAGGCGCGGAGATCCTCGGCGATCTCTCTCGGGCAGAACACCCGGGTGGCCGCCGATTCGTGGAGCGTCCGCTGCGAGATCGCGAACGGCACACCGAGCGCGTGATCGAGATGCCCGTGCGAGACGAACAGGTCGCGCGAGCCGGCGAGCTGAAGCGCCCCCCGGCCGACGTCGAACGCCAGACCGGGGGGATGGAGCTTCAACCAGGTCGAATCGCCCGCGCGGGAGGAGCCTTCGATGCGGAGCGCACCCGGCCCCGACTCGATGCGGACTTCGACCCTGCCACTACTCATGATTGCCCCAAATCGAATCTCTCACTCGGATACGCGATCAAATCTCGCGGAACACGAAACGGCGAATCGGCGCGAGCCGTTCGGCGACGCTCGTGGGATCCGGATCGATCAGCCAGAGCGCGGCGGCGATCGACGAGACGAGCGAGTTGCCGTCCTGCGGCGTGAAGCAGAAGCCGTAGATCTCGCGGTTCTTGCGCACCGTCAGGGTGGGAGTGACCACCACCGTCTGGGACAGGATGCGGCCGTAATAGCCATGGTCGCGGCCGAAGCTGAAAATCAGGTTCGAGGAGCGCTTGTCGGTCATCGCCACCCGCGGGTTCTCGCGCAGCCGCTTCTTCACCTCGTCGAGCGAGATGTCGCGGTTGATCATGAGACTGAACCAGATCGAGTGCATGTATTGGGTGTTGAGCTTGACCGCGCTTGAAAACAGGTTGAGATCGAGGCCGAGGGTCTCGAAGACATGGTGGGCGTCGTGGGCGTGGTGGGTGCCGAACAGATCGTCGTCGTGCTTGCCCACCGACGGCGCCGGAATGAAACCGCCATCCTGCGAGATGTCGTTCGCCCGCCGCATGCAGACGAAGTTGCCGCGATCGAGCGAGAAGCCCTCCTCGCCCTCGTCGCACAGCGTTTTGATCAGGGTGGTGATGTTGTGCGTGTTGCACGAGACGATCTGGATGTAGCGGTCCTCGCCGGGAATCAACGTCTCGTCGTTGATCCCGCGGGCGTACGGCTTGCCGAAACCGAACTCGCTGCCTTGGGCGAGGAAACCCTTCGGCCCCGAGATGTGGCGGTAGATCTTCTCTTTGTTCTCGTTACCAGCGGGGGTGCAATCGATCACCACCGAAGCCCGTTCGAGCGCCTCGCTGGTGTCGAAGCTCACCTTGTGGCCGAGATTCTCGAAGCTTTCGCGCACGTCCGGATCGGCCGCGAGCTTGGCGCCGCGCGCCATCAGATGATTGATCTTGGCGCGGTCCGCGGGCAGCGCCGTCCGCTTGTGAAAGGTCACTTCGTCGATCCCGAGCTTTTCGCGGAAATCGGTGAACAGGCCGATCAGAGGCTCCCCGATCGTGCCCGTGCCCACGAGGTGGACGATCTTGGCCATGGCTACCTTCTCCTGGGTAGGAAATTGCGACAGACGTACCTGGCGATTAGGGGGGCGGGGCGAGCCCGCTTGACGGCCAAGGGTAGCACAGCCCCCCGCTCCCTCGGTCAGTCGGTGGGCGCCCCGTCCCCTTCGGCGCCATGTTTGCCGCCGCCGCGCCAATTTGGGTCGCGGCGGGCGAAGGCGTCGATATCTCGGGGGACTTCCAAGTAGGTTCGGGTCACGTTCGGGTCGCACTGCTCGTTTTCGCACTCGTAGGTGTAGACGTTCCACTCCTCGCGCCGCGAGTAGGCGGTTAAAGTCTGGTAGGTGTTGCAGTTACCGCACTTGATCGAAAAGAGTCGAAGGTCGACGGAATCGCTCATGAAGGGTTCTCCTTTGCCCGATGGACTTTACCTCCCTCAGGGTTTTTGGACCGCATCCATAGCTAATGGCGCATAATTTGCTATCGTCCCCTTCCTGTATGGCAACGTTCCGCCCCCCCCGCGCTTTTTCCCTCCTCGCCACGGCGGCCCTGCTCATCGCGCTGGAAGGACCGCTGGTCGCCCAGAATCCGGGCGAACCGGGACGAGAGGCACCAGCGGCAGAGTTTGCCGACAGCTTCTCGGTGGGCTACGTCTTGGTTCCGGTCGTCGTTCGCAACGGCGCGCGCTACGTCCAGGGACTGGACCGGGAGGACTTCAAGCTCATCGTCGACGGCCGACCGGCGCCCTTCGAGAGCTTCGAGAGCCGGGCCGACGCGCCGACCAGCCTGGTTCTGCTCCAGGATCTGTCCGGCAGCATGGAGTCGGGCGACCGGATGGTCTGGAGCAAGAGCGCGGCAAGCTTCTTCCTCGACCAAGCCGAAACCGGCGACGAGTTCGCGATCGCCACCTTTTCCGACGGTGAGCAGCGGATCGAAATCCCGTTCACCGACAATTTGGGCGCCCTGCGCGAGGCGGTTACGACCTGGAAACCGTAAGGCAAGACCGCTCTGCACGACGCGGTCGCCCACATGCCCGAGGTCTCGGGCTCCGGCCACAACCCGAAGCGGTTCGCCCTGCTGATCACCGACGGGGTGGACAACGCCAGCTCGATCCCGCCGGAGAAGGCGCGCGAACTCGTCCGCAGCGCGCAGGTGCCGGTCTACGTCCTCGGCTTCGATTCGGGCAGCCCCTATCCGCTCGACGAGCAGGGGAAAAAGGTCTACCGCTATGCCGACGTTTTGAATCTTCTCGCCGCGACGTCGGGCGGGCGCTACTTCTCCGTCTCTTCGACGGAAGGTTTGAATTCCGCCCTCGCTTCGATCCGCGACGATCTGCGACATCAGTACGTTCTAGGCTTTGCGACCGGCGATGGCGCCGACCGCTTCCGGCGCCTGGAGATCCAAGTGCCGGGGCGGCGGGCGGTGCTGTTCCGGCGCGGATATACCGGACCTCCTCCCGCGCTCAGCGGGGGGAAATGAACCGGGACCGGAGGCGCCCTCTCTAAAGTAGAGGGCGGCCCCGGATTCCGAATCCTTAGGAGGATTGATCTCATGATGACGTCCGTCAAGCTCCCTGCCCTCGCCCTCGTGCTCGCGGGAGGGCTGCTCGCCTCCGGTTGTGCCACCAAGAAGTATGTCCAAGGCGAAGACGCCAAGGTCAGCGATCGGGTCAACGGGGTCCAGGGCCAGGTCGAAGAAGTCCAGAGCCAGAACAAGCAGCAGGACGCCCGTCTGGAAACCCACGACCAGCAGATCGGCGAGGCGTCGCGCACCGCCCAAGAGGCGCTTCAGCGCGCCCAAGAGGCGGGCAAGCTCGCCGAGGGCAAGCTGCTGTATGAAACGGTTCTTACCGACGACCGCGTCCATTTCGGTTTCAACAAGACCGACCTGTCGGCCGAGGCGAAAGCCGCGCTCGATGAATTCGCGACCAAGCTCAAGGAGGACGGCGCCGGGGTCTACATCGAAGTCCAGGGGCATACCGATTCGGTCGGCTCCGACGACTACAACGAAGAACTCGGTCAGTCGCGCGCTCAGGCCGTGCGCAACTATCTGGCCCGAGAGCACCAGTTGCCGCTCCACCGGATGAACGTCATCTCGTATGGCGAGCTGGCGCCGATCGCCGACAACAAGTCGGGCAAGGGGCGATCGCAGAACCGTCGCGTGGCGCTCGTCGTCCTGCGGTAAGGCCCCGCCGGCTGGACCGATTCTCATCTCCCGGGCGGTCTAAGGCGGAAGGGCCGTTGGCCCTCCGCCTTTTTCTTTTCCCCCGCTCCGCGGACCTTCTACTCCACCGTCTTCCGGAACGCCCGGGCGCTCGCCGCAACCAGCACCGCCGCGATGGCGAGCAGGGCGGCGACGTGTTCCCAAAGGTCGGCAAAAGTGGCGCCGCGAATGATGATCCCGCGCGAGATCGCGATGAAATGGGTGGCGGGGAGAATCTGGGCGACGTAGCGCAAGAGCACCGGGAGCGACGAGAGGGGGAAGATGTAGCCCGAGAGCATGATCGACGGCAGGAGCAGCATCTGGGCGAGCTGCACCGCCTCCATTTGGGTCTTCGCCCGCGACGAGACGAGCAGGCCGAGCGACAACAGGGCGAACAGATAGATCGTCGCGAGCCCCAAGAGGAGCGGAATGCTGCCGTGGATCGGGACGCCGAACACCGTGGTCATCAAAACCAGGATCAGCAGCAGCTGGACGAACGCCAGAACCAGATAGGGCAGGAGCTTTCCCAGCACGACGGCGACCGGGGTGGCGGGGGTCACCATCAGCTGTTCGAGCGTCCCCCGTTCGCGCTCCCGGACGATCGCGAACGACGCGAGCAGAGTGCCCGAAAACGTCAACAGGATCGCCACCAGGCCGGGGATCAAGAGGTTGGCGCTGCGCGAATCCGGATTGAACAGCAACGTCGGCAGCACCTCGATCGGCAGCCCCGAGCCTCCGACCTTCTTGCGGATCTCTTCGAGCGAGCGGGAGAGGGCGACGCCGTTGGCCGCACCGAGCGCCTGCGCCGAGATGCTCGAATCCGACCCGTCGATCAAAACCAGCACGGCGGCGGGTTTGCCCGCGAGCCTACGGCGCGCGTAATCGGGAGGAATCTCGATCCCCACCTGGGCATGCGCCGCGACGATCTCCTGGCGTAGCGCGGCGCGCGATGGGACGAAGCGGGTGATCAGGAAATAGCTGGTGTTGGTGAATTCGTCGAGCAGCGCGCGGCTCTCTTGGGTGCGTCTCTGGTCGTAGACCACCGTCGGTACCCGGCGGACGTTGGTGTCGATCAGGCCGAACAGGACGAGCTGGAAGACCGGCACCATGAGCGCGAAGCGGAGCGTCCCCACGTCGCGCACCATCTGCAGGAACTCCTTCTTCAAGATTGCACCGAACCCTCTCACGACGCCCTCCGCTTGCCGGCCCGATCCTGATCCAGGCGGTCCTGCTCGGACAGCCCCGCCTGCAACCGGGTGAGGCGAACGAACACGTCTTCGAGCGATGCCGCGATCGGCCGGATGCGCACCCCGGCCCCCGCGCGTTGGGTCAGATCCGCGGCGATCTCCGAGTCCCCGACATCGTCTTTCACCAGCAGGTGGAGCGCGTTGCCGAAGATGGTGACCTCTTCGACATACGGCCGCGCGCGGGCGAGCCCCATTACCGCCGCCGCCCCTTCGACGCATTCGACCTCGACCCGGCGCATTCCCGGCGGCGTGACCTCGGGCAGGTCGACCAGCTCGTCGGGTTTCCCCTCGACCAGCATGTGGGATAGGTAGAGGTAGCCGACCGTGCCACAGCGTTCGGCCTCGTCCATGTAGTGGGTGGTGACCAGCAGGGTGACACCCGAGGCGGCGAGGTCGAACAGAAGGTTCCACAGCTCGCGCCGGGCGACCGGGTCGATGCCCGCGGTCGGCTCGTCGAGGAACAGCACCCGCGGTCCATGCATCACCGCGGCGGCGAGCGACAGGCGTTGCTTCCAGCCGCCGGAGAGTTCGCCCGCGAGACGATCGAGGTAGGGGCCGATGCCGGTCAAACCCACCGCCCAATCGCGCCGTTCGCGCTTCTCGGCGCCCTTTAAACCGTAGACCGAACCGAAGAAATCGAGATTTTCGGCCACCGACAGGTCGGTGTAGAGCGAAAATTTCTGCGGCACGTAGCCGATCCGACGACGGATCTGCTCGCCGTGGGAAACGACGTCGAGGCCGTCGATCGCCGCCCGCCCGAGGGTCGGCGCGAGGAGACCGCAGAGAATGCGGATCAGCGTCGATTTGCCCGAGCCGTTGGGGCCGAGCAGGCCGTAGATGTCGCCGCGGCGAACCGCGAGGGAGACGTCGTCGAGCGCCCGTACGGTGCCGAAATCACGGGTCACGGAAACGGCCTCGATGCCGAATTCCGAGACGGCGTCTCCGGCGCCCATGGCAGGCGGTGGGATCATCGAGCGCCTTTCGCCGGGTCCGGAGCCGCGGCCGGCGCGAGCGGCAACTTGGCGATCACGGTCATTCCCGCTTTCAGCTCCGGCGCGGGCTCGACCTCGATTTTGACCCCGAAGACCAGGTCGCTCCGCTGGTCGAGGGTCTGGAGGTTCCTCGGCGTGTACTCGCCCTGGCTGCGGATCTCGACCACGCGGCCGCGGAACGACCGATCGGGAAAGCTATCGACGAAAACCCGCATCTCCTGGCCGACCCGTACCTGTCCGAGATCGGGTTCGGGCACGTAGACCCGCACCCAGAGCTGACCGTCTTCGAGCAGCGTGAGCGCCGCCTGATTCGGATTGATCAGATCGCCCGGCCGCAGGTCGAGAGCTTCGACCACCCCGGCCGCAGGGGCCACGATCGCGAGTTCCTTCTTCTGCCGTTCGAGGTACGCCAGTTGCTGCTCCAAGCGATCGACCGCGGCGCGCCCGGCCGTGCGATCTTCGGCCCGGCCACCGCGTTGCGCCTGGTGAAGGGTTTCAAGAGCGGTCGCCTCGCGCACCGTCGCGGCATCGAAATCGCGCTTGCCGATCACGCCCGATTTCCACAGCGACTCGAAGCGCTTGCGGTCGGTCTCGGCCGCCTGCCAATCGAGCTCGGCGCGGCGGACCTCTTCGGCGCGCGGCCCCTTGGTGGTCTTCGCGAGCGTCGCCTGCGCCTCGTCGATCACCGCTTTCTGTTCGAGGATCTGGAGGTCCATGAGATCCCCCTCAAGCTCGATCAGAACCTGCCCCGGCTCGACGCGCGCACCCTCGTCCACCAACACCCGGGCGACCCGACCGCCGACCAACGAACCCACGTCGACCGTGCGCGCTTCGAGCGATCCGGCCAGGATCAGCTCGGTGGGCTCGGGTCGCCGCTGCCAATAGAAATAACCCGCCGTGGCCGCACCGACCACCAGCAGGAGAACTATCACCTTGCGCATGTTCTGGGTTTCCTTTCGCTCTATGGGCGCCTGCGCGGAACCTGGAGCGCTCCGTAGCGTACAGGGCAAGACGTTAAGCCGAAAAGGGATCGATGGAGTCCTTGACTTCCGGCCCCCTCCCCCCAATACTCCGCGTCCCATGACTACGTTTCGCCGGCACTACTCCTTTAACTATCGATGCGCGGGGGCTTCCGCGTTCGGCTAGAGGGTGGTACGCCCGCTGGATTCGAACCCGAAAGCGCCCCGCCGGCAACGGCGGGGCGCTTTTGCTTTTGGCCCCGATTCTTCGACCCAGGGGCCGGCCGAGGAGAGACCGGATGCGAGTAGCGATTCAAGGTACGCGCGGATCATTCAGCGAAGCCGCGGCCCGTAAGCTGTGGCCCGATTTGGCGCTGCTCGCCCTCCGCACCGTGGCGGACGTGGTGGAAGCCGTGCGCGACGGAAAAGCCGATGCCGGTTGCCTGCCGTTTGAAAACTCCCTGGTCGGCCTGGTCGAGACCACCGAAGACATTTTGCAGCAGGCGTTCCGCGATCATGCGCTCCACCTCGATCGCGAGATCCTGCTGCCGGTCCATCACGTGCTGCTCGGCGTCCCCGGCGGCTCGATCGCGGAGGTCCGGCGGGTCCTTTCCCATCCCGTGGCCCTCGACCAATGCCGTATCTGGTTGGGCAAGAACCTTCCCGGCACCCAGCGGGTGAGCGAATGGGATACGGCGGGCGGCGCCGAGATCGTGGCGCGCGACGCCGACCCGTCGCAGGCGGCGATCGGCTCGCGGCTCGCGGCCGAACTCTACGGCCTCACCGTGTTCGAAGACCGGATCGAGGACGATCCGACCAACCAGACCCGGTTCCTCACCTTCACCCGCGAGCCGCAGCCCGAGGTGCTCGACGACCGCCCCAGAAAGACCTCCCTGGTGGTCTGGACCGACCACCGCCCGGGCATGCTCGCCGCGACGCTCCAGGCGTTCGCGACCCGCGGCATCAACTTGACCGCCCTCCAGTCGCGGCCGGAGCGTTCCGCCCCGTGGACCTATCGGTTCTACATCGACATTGAGGGCGCGGCGCACGAGCCGCTGGTCGCCGAGGCGATCGAGGCGATCGAGGCGCTGGCCAATCAGCTCGTGGTGCTCGGCAGCTACCTCGCCTGGCAGGGTCCGGCGTCCGCCGCGGTCGATGCGCCCGCGCACGGGGCGACCGGCTCGGGGCCGAACCATCGCCCGAAGCCGGCGTTTCCGCTGTTCGATCGACGCTATCGGGCGGAGGACTCGATCGTCCGCATCGGTTCGCTCGAAATCGGGCGACCCGTCATACGCTCGACTTAAACGCCGTGGCGATCGTGCGCGAGCGGACCCATCTGCCGGTCTAGCCCCAATGGGCTACGGGTTCTTACCTTCGCGGGGCGGTGATCACCGTGATCACCGTGATCACGGCGACCACCGCCCCGCGGGGGGAGAGTTTCCCTACTTCAAGTAGTCCAGCATTTCGCGGGCGGTCGCCGCGTCGGGGTCGCCCGGAGCCAGCTCGACGAACTTCTGGAGGTGCTCTTTGGCCGCCGCGTTCTCTCCCGTGCCGACCAGGATGTTGCCGAGCAGGAAGTGCGCTTTGGCGTGGTTCGGATCGCGCTTGACCAGCTCTTCGAACGTGGCCCGCGCCGCGACGGCGTTGTTCGCGTTGTAGAGCGCCACCCCCTGCTTGTACAGCTCTTCGGGAGTGGAATTGGCGCTCGCCGCCTGCATCGCCGTCTGCGCCTCGGCCGCTTTGGCCTTGTCGCCCATCGCCCGGTAGGTTTCGTAGCGGAGCGTCATCGCTTCGAGGTCGCCGGGCTTGGTGGCCAGAACCTTTTCGGCGAAGGCGATCGCCTTGGGATAGTCCTTTTTCTTCAGGTACAAGCTGCCGAGCGCCGAGGCGGCCGGATCGAGGGTCGAATCGATTTCGAGCGCCCGTTCGAGATAGGCGATCGCGGCATCGGTCTCTCCGGCGCGCGACGCCTCGGCCCCCAGGTTGAAGACGCGCACCGCCGTGTCGCGGCTCGGATCGGCGGCGATCAGGGTTTCGAGCGCAACTTTTGCCTGCGCCGCGTCGCCTTTGGCCTTCAAGATGTCGTAGCGATCCTGGAGGCCGCGTTTGTCCCCCGGCGTAAGCTCTAGAAAACGATCGATCGCCGCCAACGCCTCGTCCCATTTTTCGAGATCCATGTCGGCTTCGGCGAGCGCCGCGTAGGCCGGCGCCACGGTCGTATCGAGTTCGGTCGCTTGGCGGAATTTCTCCGCCGCGAGCTTCATGTCCTTGGCGTTGAACGCCGCGACCCCTTCGTTGAACGCCGCGATCGCCTGGTTCTTCCCTTCGAGCTTGGCGATCTCCTCCTCCGACATCTTGGGTGCCACGGCTTTGGCCGAAAGCAGGGTGAACGATTGCCGGAGCGTGTCTTCCAGCCTGAGCTTGACCTCCTGCTCGAACGGCAGGTACCCCTCTTTGGTGAGCGTGAACTTGTAGGGCACCGTGGCATCGAGCACGATCACGGTGAACTGCCCGCGCTTGTCGGACTTCTTCTCCAGCCGGTAGTTGGCGGCCCCTTCTCGGGTGACCGTGACGACGACATCGGGCAGAGGCGTACCTTCCGAATCGACGATCGTGCCGAGCAGGCGTCCTTCGCCGGCCGCGTGCGCGACTCCGGAAACCGCAGATAGGCCTAAGAGACCCGCGACCAGGAGCGCCGGGAGCGCCCGAATCGGGAGGGAAAGTGTGCGTAGGGAACGGGACATGACGAAATTCCTTTCTCGACGCCCAGGCACCCGGGCACCGGCTACGTGATGCGAAAGACTCTCTCGGAGGGGAGTTTAGCTCGCCGACGCTCTGATACGATTCGTTGCCGGAACGAAACGCCCCGAAGAACGGCGACGTTCGGCATTGCTTTATGGAGGGAACCCCAATGCTGGCGGAACGGATTACGGAAATACAAGAGGCGCTCACCGAGGCCGATCTCGACGGTTGGCTCTTCGCCTGTTTTCAACAGATCGACCCGGTCGGGCTCGACCTTTTGAGCTTGACCGGCGAAGGCAAGCTCGTCACCCGCCGCTGCTACTATCTGATCCCGAAAAAAGGCGAGCCGAAAAAGCTGGTCCACGCGATCGAGTCGTCGATGCTCGATCACCTGCCCGGCGGCAAGGACGTCTACCTCCCCTGGCAGGAGCACAAGAAAAAGCTCGGCGACCTGGTCGCCGGCACCCGCCGGATCGCCGCCCAGTACAGCCCGAACAATGAGCTGCCGAACATCTCGCGGCTCGATGCGGGCACCGCCGAGTTGCTGCGCAGTTTCGGCCTCGAGCTGGTCACGAGCGCCGATCTGGTGCAGCGCTTCGCCGCGGTCTGGACCGAAGAGCAGCTCGCCGGCCACCGCCGGGCCAACGTTCACCTGCACGAAATCGTGCGCGCCGCCTTCTCCGAGGTCGAAGCCCTCCTGCGCCGCGGCCAGACAGGCGACGAGTACACGGTCCAGCGGTTCATCCTCGAATCGTTCGAGCGGGCCGGCCTGTGGGCCGAGTCGGATCCGATCGTGGGAGTGAACGGCCACGCGGCCGATCCGCACTATCAGCCGGGACCGGGTCGCTCCTCGGAGATCCGCCCGGGCGATTTTCTGCTCATCGATTTGTGGGCGAAGGAAAAGCAAGCCCAGAGCGTCTATGCCGACATCACCTGGTGCGGCGTTTGCGCCCCTGAGCCCACCGACCGCCAGCAAAAGGTCTGGGAGGCGGTTTCCGGCGCCCGCGATGCCTCGTGGGAGCTGGTGCGCTCGCGCTTTCCGCATCAGCCGATCGAAGGTTGGGAGGTCGACGAGGTCGGGCGCGAAGTGATTCGCCGCGCCGGTTTCGGCGACCGGTTCATCCACCGCACCGGCCATTCGATCGGTACCAGCGATCACGGCCAGGGCGCCAATATGGACAACCTGGAGACCCACGACACCCGGCGCCTGCTGCCGATGACCGGCTTTTCGATCGAGCCCGGGGTCTACCTGACCGACGATTTCGGCATCCGGAGCGAGATCAACGTGGCGCTTACCGCCACGGCCGCCGAAATCACCGGCGCCGAGCCGCAGCGCGAGCTGCTCCGCCTGCTCGCCTGAGCGCGGCCGCCTCCCCTCCGCGCATGGAGAAAGACCCGGTCGCGCCGCCGAGCCATTCGATCGAGTGGCATCCGGACAACCCGGCCTGGCGCGCCGACGCGCTCGGCGCGAGCCGTCACAGCCGCTTGGCCGACGAGCTGCGCCAACCCGACGCGACCGCCAATCCGGAAACCGCCGTGGACCTCTGCGCCGAGCTGGCCCGGGGTCGACTCGGCGATTTCGCCCCGGCGCTCGCGTTGCTCACCCGACCCGAACGGCGGCGGGCGCAGGCGCTCATCGCCCACGTCACCGCCCTGTTCGATTTCGCCCGCCAACGCGGGATCGAAGGAGATCGGCTCGCGGCGATCAACCGCTGGGAGTACAGCCTGGACGAGGCGCTTTCGGGACACGCCACCGGCCAGCCAATTTTCTTCCGCATGAGCCGGGAGCAGGCGCGCCGCCGCTGGTCCCCCGAGGGGTTGGATGCCCTGTGCGCCTGCGCCCGCCATCGGGCGACGCACGGTCAGCCGGCGACGGCGGAGGAGGTGGAGCGCGACGCGCTCTCGCTCTCCCGGGCGGTGGCGCGCACCTGGCTCGGCCCGCCAGCCCCGAGCGAGATCGAGGCCCTCGGCGCGGGCCTGATCCGTCTCCATCGGTTGCAACAGCTGGGAAGCGAGACGGCGGCCGGCCGCTGTCCATTGGCCCGGTCGGAAGTTGGCGATGCCGCGCCTCGGCCGCCGGAGGAATCTACGCTGCTCGCCGCGGCCCACAAGGAGTGCGCCCGCCTGCGGCCGTTGTTTCTTGGTGGTGCTCGCGGTCTTCCGGCCCTGTCGGCCGGCTATCGCCAGAGCGTCGCCTATTCCCTATTCGCCGGGCTCGCGTTGTTATCGCAAATCGAGGAGGCCGAGGCGACTCTGCTCGTCACGCCGCCACGGATCGGCTTGCGCGCACGGATCGGCCTGCTCGCCCGGGCGCGCTGGCTGCGGGTCTAAAACCGATATTCTTTGCCCTGTTCGAGGAAATCCAGGTCGGGATTCTTCCACGCCCGCACCTCTTCGTGAATCCGCTTCACGTAGGGGGGCTTCAAGTGATGGAGCAGAATCGGCACCTTCCGCTCCAGCTTGCGTAGCTCGACTTCCAGTGTTCGCGGCGTGAGGTGCAGCGAAATGTCCGCCACCTCTTGGAGCGCGTTGTCGAAGCTGGTCTCGATGCACAGGGCGGAGAGGTTCGGCGTACGGTTCGCGATCTCCCAAAACCGCCTCGTGGGACCGGTGTCGCTCGACCAGAGGAACGCCTTGTTCCCCTCTTCGATCAGGAAGCCATGGGTCGGCACCAGATGATCGACCGGGATCGGCGTGATCTTCACGCCGTCGATCACGATCGGCACCTCGGACTCGAACTCGTGGAACCTCACCGCGGGCAGCAGATGATTGGGCAGCCGCGTGAAATCAGGCCAGGTCGCGTTGTTGAACAGATACTTGCGAATCGCGTAGGCGGTCGGCTCGGAGGCGTACAGGTCGATCGCCCGGTCGCCCTGGCCGTAGACATTCTCGATGAAGAACGGCAGCGAGTTGGTGTGGTCCATGTGGGAGTGCGAGAGCACGATGGAATGCACCCCCACCTGCCGCTCGATCGACAGCACCTGAGACAGCGACCCGGCATCCAGGGCGATCGTGCCGTTGATCAGCAGACACGTCATCCTGCACAAGTCGCTTTCTCCGCCGTAGCCACCCAAGACCTGGATCAACATATTTGCGAGATTGTATCCGTTTCTGCCCTAAGGCGCCAAAACGGCCCGAGTGTGACCTCCAAGGATCTAGGGATCCTCCTTCGGGGCCGATCGAATCCGAGCTGACGCGGTAACCCGCGGTGGCCACGGTAACGATATGCAGAGTTGGCTTCGACTTCGCTCAGCCAACGGGTAGACCCGAGCCCTGAGCGAAAACCAGACGGCGTCGAGCCTCATCCATAGAGAACCCGGCCTCGCTCCCAGATCTCGTTGATCAGGGAGGCGGGCAAATGTCGAGTGCGTTCCACCTCTTCCCGAGTCCTGACCAGGATGTCCAAAGGAAGCGGTACTTCCCGCAGACATCCGTAAGCCCGAGCGGCGCGCCGTGGCGGTGACTGGTCGCTCTCGGACACCACCACCAAGAGATCGACATCGCTGTTTTTGTTCGGGTGGCCCCAGGCGTGGGAGCCGAAGAGAATGATCCTCTCCGGCGCGAACTCCGCCACCAGCCGCCGCGTGATCTCCTTGAACTTTTGGGAGGATCCGCTGCTAACGGGAGACGGATCGGCGAGAGTCTTCGTCGTGTCCATACTTAGGAGCTACCCTGGCACAGAGCGTCGATTCACGCAACCGAAAAGGTCGGCGGCAGCCCCCGGTAACCTTTCTCTCGCTACGCACTGGTTCGAACCGCCGCCCTCAAAGATCCGTGGCGTCCCCCGCCCGGATCTTGTCGTTTAGTAGATAGTCGTCGCTCAGGTATTTGAGCACCACGCGGCCGACTTCCGGGTCGAAGCGCTCTTTCGTCGGCTTGACCACTACGCCTTCGCGGATGTGTTGGTCGGCGAGCGTCGTTTTGCCGCGGCTCAATTCCGCGATCTTTTCGAGCGAGAAGGGGCCGCGCCAGAGGACGGGTACGGTGGGAACTTTGTGGCGCTCGCAGAGGGCGGCGAAGTCGTCGTAGTCGAGGTAGTGCTCCCCCACCAGGAGGTCGAAGGCGGCAAAGCCCAGGCCGTCGCGGCGGCCGTAGTGGAGGGTTTGGACGCGGCTGCCGTAGATCTCGCCGTAGAGGACCGCCACGTTGTGGCCCTTTCTCTTGAGATCGTCCAGCAGGTTCATCACCGGTTCGAGGGTCGACGGAAACCAGTAGGTGTTGGTGCCCAAGGCTTCAGGCTCCGGGCGCTTCCGTTGGAGGCCGTGCGAGCCGGCGAGCAACTTGCCTTCGACCCAGCCGATGCGCGAGTTGGTGCCGTGGATCTTCTCGGTCACCACGACCTCTTCGCCAGGGGCCAGGATCGCGGGAAAGTTCCGCAGGTTTTCGATCTCGGTATAGCGCTGGAAGAGCGGGTGATTGGATTCGGAATCGCCGGCCGAGAATTTGACCGGCGGCCGGAACTTGCCAATTCCATAGTGCTCGCGAACGTCGGTTCCCACCGGCCAGCTCGGATCGTCGGGCCGCACCACGAGGCCGAAGGAAGGTTCGCCGCGCAGGCGTACTTGGCGGACCACGAGCACGCGATTGCCTTCGACGTCGGTGCGCTCGGAGAGATAGCTCACGACGTTCAAGCGCTCCGCCATCTCGCGCGGCAGCGTGCTGTCGGGAGGAATGAAGACCACCCGCTCGCCAGGTGAAAACTCTGAGGAGCCGTCCTCGTGCTTGCGGATGACCGCCTGCCACTCTTTGATTCGGGCGAGGGCCAAGCGGTCGGCATTGGGATGAGGCTCGACGGCTTCGACTTCTACGACGTTGGCGATGACGGAAGACATGGCATACCTCGGGAGAAATGCTCGTCGATTTTTACGTTACCCGATCATTGTTCCAGCGCGCCTACGGTTGAGTCAATGAGAGGCGGGCCGATAGGCAACTTGACGCTCGGCGCCTCAGATGGTACATTGATCTTGTCGTCGTAAGTGTTGGAGGCGAAAGAAGTTAAGGTCGTAGCTCTTACTTGCTGGCAGTGCCCTTAAAACGTCTCCGACCCTACTTACAAAGCAGGTGAAGGAGTACAACTTTATGATGAAAATTGCTCGCAACGTCCACTTCAAGATCCAGGATGGCAAAGATACGGAGTTCAATCGGCTGTTCACCTCGGAGGTTCTGCCGCTCTTGAAGCAGCAGCAGGGGTTCAAGGACGAGCTGACCTTGGTCAACAAGGACGGCGCTTTGGGAATCAGCCTGTGGGCGGACAAGTCCAGCGCCGATGCCTACCAGGCCAATACCTACACCAAGGTGCTCGACAAGCTGAATCCGGTGCTCCTGGGTACGCCGAGGGTCGACACCTATGAAGTCGCGGTCTCGACGCTCCGCGTCTGACGCCAACCCGTTCGGGTGAAGTAGCCCAAGCGTACGAAAGGGGAACCCCGCCAAAGCGGGGTTCCCCTTTTTTGCGCCGCCAAGCCTAAGGAATCGCGATACTTTCTTGGCTGGCCCAGGGAAAAATGCAGGTATCGAGCAGCAGCCTCATCCAGCCTGGCCTTCGAAAGTGTTCAAGAGGTCGGTCGGTAGAGGTCCGAGCGAGAGCCTAATCGCGGTAGGTACCTTTTTTACTGGAAAAAACTTTAAGCGACTCGCTGATCGGCACTAGTTACACTACTTC
>JBBRUC010000017.1:0-46386 GCA_038248205.1 Thermoanaerobaculia bacterium | reverse complement strand
GTAGAACCTCCGCCCGGAATCCGACGCCCGCCTTCTGGGACCCGGTCCATCCTGGGTGCGCGGGCCTCCGGCCCGCTCGTGCGGGCGAGAAGCCAGCGCACCCAGGAGAAAGCCGCAGCGGAGGGCGCACCTGTGTGTGCGCCCGGGCGTCCGAGCCCTCCGAGGGCGGAGGCAAGCTCCGCCGCTACGAGGGGGAGCCGAGTCTCATCCGTCACGTCACGCGCCCGAATTGACAGACCACCGACTTTGACGAGGCCTTGAGGAGTCCTCCCCCGGTCATTGCGCCCGCAACGCCCAAAGCTCCTCTCCCGCCTCCTCGCGGCTTCGACTTCCCCTTCCAGAACGAGGGAATCCACGGCTTCGAGCAGGTCTGCCGCGGGTCGTCGTTAACCGTTGCGCAGCGACTCGACGGGATCCACGCTCGATGCCCGCTGCGCGGGCAGGAAGCAGGCGAGTAGGCCGACCGCGGCCATCAACGCGGACATTCCTCCGAACGTCGCGGGGTCCATGGCGGCGACGCCGAAGAGCAGGCTCGCGACCACTTTGGACGAGGCCAGCGCGGCGACGATTCCCAAGACGAGCCCAAGGCCCACCACCCGCGCGCCTTGCCCTACGACCATCCGCCGGACGTCGGCACCGGTAGCGCCCAAGGCCAGCCGCACACCGATCTCGCGCGTCCGTTGGGCGACCGCGTAGGAGAGCACGCCGTACAGGCCAATGGCACCTAAAAAGAGCGCCAGGGTCGAGAGAACGCCGAGCGTCAGCATGGTGAAGGAGAGCTCCGCCATCGAGTCGGCGGCGAGGCCCGCCAGGGTGAAAGTCCGGTACATCGGTGCCTCTGGCGCCACCTCGCGGATCAGCTCGCGGATCTCCGGCGCGATCACCTCAGCGCGGGCGGTTTTGATCACGTAGGCCGGCGAGCTGAGCGACCAGCTCTCCGGCGTCGGCCCCACCAGCGGCAGGTAGACGAGAGGCTCGGGTGTGTCGCGGAAGCCGGACTGCATGAGGTCTTGGACGACGCCGACGACGGTGAACCACGTCGTCTCGCTGTGGGGTTGAAGCCGATGCCCGATGGCGCTCTCGTCCGGCCAGAGCAGTTTTGCGGCGGTGCGGCTGATCACCACGTTGCCCGCCGACGAGAGCTGGTCCGCGGTGTCGAGCGTCTTGCCTTCGAGCACCTTGATGCCCATCGTCCGGAAGTAGTCGCCGGCCGTCCAGGTGAAGTGGAGGAGCGGGCCGGCCTCCGGGTCGGCCGCCATCTCTGCGCTGCGAAAGCGCTCGTCGCCAGTGCCCTCGTTCAAGGGAACGTTTTCCACCAGCCCGGCGGAGGTGACGCCAGGCACCGCCGCCAGACGCTCCAGGAAAGCGAGATGAAAGCGTGCCCACGAAGGTCCGTCGTGCAGATTTTCCTGCTCCGGCGCGAATTGAAAAGTGAAAACGTCGCGGGTGTCATAGCCGGGATCGACGTCGCGGAGCGCCTGGAAGCTCCGGACCAGGAGCCCCGAGCCGATGAGCAAGAGGAGCGCGAGCGCGGTCTGGCCGACGACCAGGCCGTCCCGCAGCCAGTGCCGTCCCGGAGTGGCGCCGCGGCCGCCGTCCCGCAGCCGTGCGAGGTGCCCCGAGCCGGAAGCCCGCAAAGCGGGGATCAAACCGCAGGCAAGGCCCGCCAACAGCGCCGCGACGGCGGTCACGAGGATCGTCGTGCCGTCGAGGCGGACCTCGTCGAGACGCGGGATGCCGGAGGGGGCCGCGCGGATAAAGAGCGGCAGGGCGAGGGCGGCGAGCAGGATCGCCAGCGCTCCCGCGAGCGCCGCCACGATCAACGACTCCGCCATCTGGAGGCGGATTAGCTGCGGGCGGGAGGCACCCACCGCCCGCCGGATGGCCAGATCCCGCAGGCGCCCCTCGGCGCGCACCATGAACAGGTTGGTGACGTTCGCGCAGGCGATCAGCAGGACGAAGGCGACGGCAGAGAGCAGCACCCATAGGGACTTCGAGGCGGAGCCCAGCATCTCGTCCAGAAGTGGGCGAACGACGGCGTGGTGCTGTTGGATCAACCGGGCGTAAGCGGCCGAGCCGCCGAAGCGCTCCGGCAGTCGCAGGGCGAGAGCGGTCAGCTCGTCAGCCACGCCCGAGAGCGTCGCGCCCGGGGCTCTCCGGCCGACCAGACGGGTGCCGAAGTTTCCCGGCGTAATCTCCGCGGTGCGGATATCCCGGGCGATCCACAGCAGCGTTCCGTCGTTGGGGAATTTGAACTCCGGCCCCATCACTCCGATCACTTGGCGCCTTTCGCCCGAGATGTCATACGTGCGCCCGACGACCGACGGGTCGGCACCAAACCAAGCGCGCCACAGCGCGTCGCTGATCACTACCACCCGCGACTCGTCGGCGGCGACCGGCAGCCGGCCGAGCACCGGACGGGCACCGAGTGTCGAGTAGAGCGAGTTGCTGGGGGACGACATTCGGATCCGCTCGACCCGGTCGCCGACCCGCAGTGTCGAGGTGAAGGAGTTGTAGATCGCCACGTCCTCCAGCAGGTGGGCCTGCTCTTTGTATTGGACGTAGAACTCCGGCGCCACCGCGAACTCCTCGGGAAAGTCGGAGCCCGGTGCGGTGCCGGCGATGAACACCAGGCGATCGGGATGGGCGTAGGGGAGCGGGTCCAGCAACACCGTGTTGACGACGCCGAACATGCCGGCATTGGCGCCGAGGGCGAGGGCGAGCGTAGCCACCGCCATCAATGTGAAGCCGGGCCGACGCGCCAGCGCGCGCGCCGCGTGGCGGAGATCGGTGGTCCATTGGCTCAACATGGGCTTCCCCTTGCGGCGGGCTTTCGAGCCCCGGCTATCACTTCATGCTATCAGTAGGCGGTGAACGCGAGGCATCGCAAGAATAGGAGGTCGACCGTGAACAGCATGTCCTGCAAAGGCTACACCGCCCGCGTCGAGTTCGACGAACGAGACAGCATCTTCGTCGGTCGCATTCTTGGCATTCGCGACATTATTAGCTTTCATGGCGAGACAGTGGCTGAGCTGAGGTCGGAGCTTGCGATCGCTGTAGACGACTACCTGGCCGATTGCGAGGAGCAGGGCCTCACGCCCGAGAAGCCGGCCTCGGGAAAGCTTCTGCTTCGCGTTCCCCCGGAGATTCACGGCAAGGCGTTGGTGATCGCTCAATCGACAGGAAAGAGCCTGAATCAATGGGCCACCGAAGTTCTGCAACGGGCGGTGCAAGCAGGAGGCTGAAGGGCGGTCCCGTCGACTGCTACTCCTCCTTGAGCGCCTGCGCCGGCTCGATGCGCGCAGCCCGGCGGGCTGAATCGCCGACCTCGCCGGAGGTAAAGGACAGCCCGAATCTCGCCGACGGCGGCGGGGAGGCCGATTCCGACTCAGGCGAATTTCTAGAAAGCAGGCCGAACATCCGCCCCAAGCGCCAGCGGGCTAAGCCACTAGATCCAGGAGGGCTTTGGGATTTCTATGGGCGATGGTCAGCAGGGTGCGAGCGGGCCCGGAGGGAACCCGTCGTCCTTGTTCCCAATCTTGCAAGGTACGAACGGAGACGCCGATCAGTCGCGCGAAAATTGTCTGCGATAGACCGGTCTGCTCTCGAATGCTGCCGACGGAGGGCACCGTGGTAATCCGGCCGACCTCGCCGCTTTTGATCTGGCGGATCCCTTCGAGGATTTCCTGCCCGATGTCACGTTTAGCTTTCGCCATGCTTTCCTCGTCCTGATCCGGCCCAGCGCATCTTGCGAAGGCCGCCCGAGCCCGGAATCAGGTCTCCGGTTTCGGGGGTGCTGGAGAGGCGCTGCTGCACGGCAGAAAGCTCGTCGTCCGACAGGTAGTCTGCAGCCAGACGAGTGAAAAGCGGCGTCTCGATGAAGACAAACACAGGAAGAGTATACGGTCATGCGCCCCTGCGCGGCACGAAGCTCGATAGGATGTCTCCGTCCATGACCGCTCGCCATTCCCCACACGACCTCGCGGATTCCGCCCCCCGGGTGCGATTCCGGCGGCTCCGCGTCTACGCGACGGTGGCTCGGGTTCTGCTCGACTACGGTGGGGTTCTCGCGCTCGGCCGTTTCCGTGGCGAGAAAGGGCGCGCCGAGCGGCTGGTCGCCTGCCACCGCCGTAGCGCGAGGCGGATCACGACGACGATCTTGAAGGTTCAAGGGCTGTTCATCAAAGTCGGCCAGCTCGTGAGCGTTCTGAGCAACTTCCTGCCCGCGGACTTTCGCGCCGATTTAGAAGCGCTCCAGGATCGAATCCCGGCGCGGCCGACGGCGGAGATCGAGGTGCGTCTGCGCGCGGAGCTGGGTGCCGGACCGGCCGAGCTTTTCGCCGCTTTCGATCCGGTGTCGATCGCGAGCGCTTCGCTCGCCCAGGTCCACACCGCGACCTACGAGAGCGAGACGGACAGCCCGCTCCAGGTGGCGGTCAAGGTGCAACACAGGGACATCGAGCGGGTCGCCCGGCTCGATCTTCGGGCGTTGGCGCGCATCCTCCGCCTGATCCAGGCGATCCTCTCGATCCGCGGCCTCTCCGGCCTGGCCGAGCAGGTGCGCGAGACGATTGAAGAGGAACTCGACTTTACGCGCGAGGCGGCGTCGCTCGAAGCGATCGCGGCCAATTTTGAGGCGGCTGGAGAAGCGGGAGCCTCGGTCGTGATTCCGCGGGTGATCCACTCCCGCTCGTCGCGGCGCGTACTCACCACCGAATTCCTCGCTGGGGTGAAGATCTCCGATCGCGCCGCGCTGGTGGCGGCCGGTCACGACCCCAAAGCGATCGCCGAGCGCCTGATCGACGTCTGGTGCCAGATGGTCTTTCGCCACGGCCACTACCACGCGGACCCGCACCCCGGAAACATCCTGGTCCTTGCCGACGGCCGGATCGGCCTGGTCGATTTCGGCGCTGTCACGCGCCTTTCGCCGACGATGAAATCCGGGGTCGGCCGGATGCTCGCCGCGGTGCTGCGCCGGAACCGTCCCGAGATCGTCGGCGCGCTCGAACAGATGGGCTTCGTGCGCCGCGATCCCGACGATCCCGACGACGACGACGGCGTCGCCGATCGCGCGATCGACTACATCTACGGCCGCCTGCTCGCCGGCCTCGACATCGATGCCTTTCGCCTCCACGACCTGGAGATCGACGTGCGGTTGAAAGCCGAGATGATGGCCGATCTGTCGAAGCTCGACCTCTCGCTCCGCGACCTGACCGCGACCTTCCAGGTGCCGCGCGAGTGGATCTTGCTTCACCGCACGCTCCTGCTGCTCACCGGCATTGCCAACGAGCTGAATCCGGACCTTCAACCCGCAGCAATTGTCCGCCCCTACGTCGAAGAGCTGCTACTCGGCCCGGATCGCGACTGGCTCGGGCTCGCCAAAACCTTCGGCAAGGAGTTGGTTGCCTCCGCGATCAGTGTGCCCGGCGAGTTGCGCAGCCTGCTCGCCAAGGCGAATCGCGGCGAGCTTTCGGTCGGGATTCGCGGATTTTCCGACGGCGTTCAGCTGCTCTACGCCGCAGGGCACCAGAAAACCTACGCCGGAGCCGCCTTCGGCTTCGCCGCCCTGGGTCTCGCCGCCCACGCCTTCGGCCTGGCGCCATTCGACCGGATCTCCGGCGGGCTCGCCGTTCTTTTCGTCCTCTTCTATGCCCTGTCGCGGCTGCGCGCCCGCCGCCTGCTGCGGCGGCTGCGGCGGGCGACTTGAACAGAGCGCTGGTGTCCGGGTAGCCGTTGAGCAGCGCGAGGCCAGAACCCTCAGCCATGACCGCCTTCGCCCCCGCCAAAAGGTCGCCGATCGGGCGCCGACTGCCGCTCGCCTTGGCGATCCTGGCGCCTTTCGGGCTCGCCCCGTCTCCGGCCCCCCTCTTGGAGGAGAGGCCGGCCCTTCGCCTCAGGGCACCCGTCGAGCGCAACCTCGGGGCGGGAGAGGAGCAGAGCTTCGAGGTCGATCTCTCGGCGGAGAGTACGTGGCGGATCTCGGCCGACCAGCGGGGGATCGACCTCATCGTCTCCCTGTTGACCCCACAGGGTGAACTCCTGATCGCCGTCGACGGACCGCTCGACCGCTGGGGGAGCGAAGAGATCGTCTGGCGCCCTCCCGTTTCGGGGCTGTACCTCGTCCAAGTGCGGTCGGCGGCGGTGGGTGTGGCCGCGGGCGCCTACCGGCTCCGCTTGGACGAGCTGGGCGAAAGCTCGGACCTGGAGCGCGAACGGGTCGCCGCCTTCCTTGGTCTCTCCCGCGCGGGCGCGGCGCTCTACCGCGATGGCTCCGGGCGGGAGTCGGACCTTGAGGCGGTCCTCGCCGATCTTCTAGACGCCCGCCGGCGGTTCAAGGCCGCCGGAGATGCGGGTGGTGCCACCGAGGCGCTGGCGGCGGTCGCGGCGGTCACACGCCGCTTGGGGCGGCTTGAAGAGGCGGCCGGGCACTATTCCGACCTCGCGGCGCGCTGGCGTGCGCTGGGGCGGCCGGATCGCGAGGTGCGGGCCTTCTGCGATCGGGGCCTTACACTATGGGATCTCGGAAAGCTGGACGAGGCCTCGTCCGACCTCGCCCAGGGGCTCGCGCTCGCCCGCTCTTTGGGCGACCGGTTCAGCGAGGCCGACCTGATCAACAACCGGAGCCTGGTCGTCCATGCCGGGGGCGAGATTCGCGCTGCTCTCGACGGCTATCGGGAGAGCCTGGCGATCTTCAAGCAGCTGGGCGAGCGCGGCAACCAGGCGGCCGTGGAGAACAATCTCGGCTACGCCCACTTCCAGCTCGGCGAGCCGGGGCCGGCGGAGGAACGCTACCGCGCGGGTCTGGCGATCCGACGGGAGATCGGCGACCGCCGGGGCGAGGCGCAGTCGCTCAACAATCTCGCCGTGCTCTACCGCGGAGCGGGCGAGATCGATCGCGCGCTCGCCGCCTACGGCGAGCAGCGGGAGATCCTGCGCGGTCTCGACGACCGGCGCCAGCAGGCCGCCGCCCTCAACAATCTCGGCGTGCTCTACGGCTCGCTCGGTGAGGTCGAAAGAGCGCGGCTCTACCTCGATCAGGCGCTCGACTTGCGACGCCGGCTGGAGGACCGCCGGGGCGAGATCGCCACCCTCAACAACCTCGGTCTGCTGGAGCGGGACCGAGGCGAGCCGGCGTCCGCCCTCGACCTTCACCGGCGAGCACGGGAGCTTGCCGCGAGCATCGCCGATCGCCGGACCGAGGCCATCTCGGCGAGCTTGCTCGGCGAGGTTCTTGCCCGGCTCAAACGTTGGAACGAGGCGACCGGCGCGGTGGACCAGGCGCTCGCGATCCAGGGCGAAATCGGCGATCGCCCGCGCCGGGGCATCACCCTCTGCCAATTGGGGGAGATCCGGATCGCGCTCGGCCAGTCGGAACAAGCGCTGCCTCCCCTTAAAGAAGCGCGGGTCTTGGTCCGCGCGGCGGGAGACCGCGCCACCGAGGTGCGGATCGAGACCGCACGCGCCCACGCCTTTTTGAACCTGGGCCGGCTCGACGAGGCGCGGGGCGTGGCCGAGGCGGCGCTCGACCTCTTGGAGGGAATGCGCCGGGAGCTGGCGGCCCCCGAGCTGCGGGCGTCGTTTCTGGGCACCCGGCAGGGAGCCTTCGAGGTGGCGATCGATGTCTTGATGCGCCTCGACGAAGCGCACCCCGGCAAGGGCTACGACCGGCTCGCGTTCGAAACCAGCGAGCGGGCGCGCGCTCGATCGCTGCTCGACCTGGTGGAGCGCGGCGGACTCGCGGAGAGCCTCGACGCCGAGAGCGTGAACCGTCGGCGCGATCTCGATCGCGAGCTGGCGCTCAAAACGGGGCGGCGCCAGCAGCTTCTCGCCGCCGCCCACCCGGACCTTGCCCAGGTCAAAGAGCTGGAACGCGGCATCGAGCAGCTGACCGCCGAGCTCGACCGCATGGCCGCCGAAGAGGGCGCCAAGTCACCGCGCGAGGCCGCGCTCCGCGGCGAGGCCTTGCCCTCGGCGGCGGAGATCCAGGCGCTTTTGGGCTCCGACACCGTGCTGTTGGAGATCGCGCTCGGCACCGAGCGGAGTTATCTGTGGCGGCTCGGTGAAACCACTTTTGACGCCTTCGTCCTGCCGCCGCGCGAGAAGATCGAGTCGGCCGCCCGCGCCCTCTATGCCGCGTTGAGCGCGCCGTCGCACGATGGTGGGGTCGAGACGGCCCGGCGGCAGGAGGAGCTGGGGGCGATACTCCTGGGACCTCTTGCCGGCCGGCTCGCAGCGCGGCGTCTCGCCGTGGTGGCGGACGGAGCCCTCGACATCCTGCCGTTCGATCTGCTCGCCGTGCCTCCCGAGCCTAAACGCCCGGCGAGCGGCGAGACGGTACCGCTCGTCCGCGATCACGAGGTGGTCGGGCTGCCTTCCGCCGCGGTCCTCGTCGCCCTGCGCCGCGAGCAGGGCCGCCGGTCCGAGGCACCGAAGCTGGGGATCGTTTGGGCCGACCCGGTGTTCGGCCCGGAGGACTCCCGCCTCGCTGCTCGTCCTGCCGGCAAGGCGGGCGCTGTTTCCGCAGTGCGCGATGCCGCGCGGTTGGGGCGGCTGCGCTTCTCGCGCGAGGAGGCGGAGGCGATCGCCGCGGCGGCGCCCGCCGGCTCGGTTCGCCTGGAGTTGGGTTTCGCGGCCAGCCGGGACGCCCTGCTCGGCTCTCGGCTGCGGGACTTTCGCTACATCCATTTGGCGACCCACGGAGTCTTCGACACGGCGCGGCCGGAGCTTTCGGGGCTGGTGCTTTCCCGAGCCGATGCCTTGGGCCGCCCCCGCGAAGGCTTCGTCGGCTTGCGGGACATCTATGGCCTGGACCTCGGCGCCGACCTGGTCGTCCTTTCCGGTTGCCAGACCGCCCTCGGCCGCGAGATCCGCGGTGAGGGTCTCTTGGGGCTCACCCGCGGCTTCTTTTACGCCGGAGCGCCGCGGGTGGTGGCGAGTCTCTGGCGGGTGGACGACCGGGCCACCGCCCGTCTGATGGCCCGCTTCTACCGTGGTCTGTGGGGGCAAGGGCTGCCGGCGGCCGCCGCCCTCCGACAAGCCCGGTTGGGGCTCGCGGCCGAGCCCCGCTACCGCGATCCCTATTATTGGGGAGCCTTCATCTTTCAGGGGGACTGGCGATGAGTCGACGGGGCTAGGCTCCCGTGCCCTGTGAGCCGATGTCTTCCGCGGTCCAGGAACCGGTTTCGGCGGTGCCGGCCACACTTCCGGAGAAGTGACAAATCAGCTCTCCTTTGTCCAGGATCAAGGTATAGGACCTGTCGCAGGCGACGATCACGTCCCTTAACTCGTCGTAAATGCCGCGCGCGTAAAAGTGATCGTCGGGCAGGCAGCAAACGGTCACGTCGTCCTCGCTGCCGTCGATGGAGATCTTTTCTTCAGTCCGGCATTTCGGCGATCCGGATTCGGTGATGACTTTCCAGCGATTTTTTCCCAGGAAGTCCTCGAAGCTCATCTCTAGCTCCCTCTCCAGTCATTGGAAGATGTCCGTTTCGAGCGGCCCGAGGCCGGAGGCGTCCGAGGTGGAGCGCCACCGGCCCGGGACAAGTTGGATCGTAGGACGGCGATCAGCCTTCCGAATTCAGCGGATGGACCCGGGGCTGGTCGGTGCCGATGTCGCTCTGCTTGGAGGGGGAGCAGGTACTGATCCGGCTGGCGGCTTTCTGGAATTCCGGCAGGGCCTTGCTCATCGTGCAGTCGGGGACGTTCCATTTTTCGATCGCTTCGCGCGTCTGACGGCTGGCGTCCCGGATCCATTCCTTGTAGTACTGCTGGTCCCGGTTCGATGCCGGATGGTTGCAGTGCAAGGCGAGGATTTGAATGGCCGTGCAGACCTCTTGGGACGCGTTGTAGAGCACCTCTGCGTTGCAGTTACTCCACCAAGACTTGTCTTCGATGTCCCAACGGATCACGTTCCACAAAACGTCCTGCAATTCACGAAGATTCATGAGTTCCTCCCTCGGCGCCGGAGAGTTCCCGGCAGCCCTTGGAGCGTCCCCTCGATCGGGAAGGCTCAGATGTTTGGCATCTGAGGGGGTAGTGAGCGGAGGGGCGAGGCGATTGCAGAAAATTTTCAGCTTCAGCGTGGGGCGACGACTTGCAGCTCGAAGCGGTCGACCGGCACCGCCTTGCCGCCGGGGGCTCGGCCCTCGATCTCCAGCCGGTAGGCGCCCGGAGGCAGGCTCGACGAATGGACGGTGACGAGCAAGGCGCCGAGGTCGTTGAGCGCCAGGCCGGACGCGTCGAGCACGGCCGCTCCGGAGCCGCTCTTGAGGACGACCCGGTAGGCCGGAAAGCCGCTGTCGCCGGGCTCCACCCAAAGCGCCACGAGACCGGGCTCCTTCGGCAGCTTGAGCGTGGGCAGGTGCGCCGGATCGGCGCCGCCCCGCGAGGAGGAAAGAGAGAGAATCGGCAGATTCCCCTGCGGGCGGCGGACCGCCGCGAGCTGGTCGGCGAGCGCTTGGCGCTCTTCGCCCGCAGCATCGAGGTTCCGGCGTGCCGTGGAAAGCTCCCCCTCCAGCTCGGCAAGGCGCGCCGCGGCCTCCTGCGGCGGTGGCTCCGCCCGGCCGCTTGCCGCTTCGATGCGGGCCAGCCGGCCGCGGGTGGCGGCCAGCTCCGCGCGCAGGTCGCGGTATTGCCAGCCGGCGGGCAGTAGCGCCAGCGCCAGCAAGGCCGTGGTGGCCAGGCCCCACGCGGGTCGGATCGCCCAGGCGGTTGGGCGCCTGGGTTCCACTCTTTGAGCCTCGTCCTTCACGAGACGGCGCAGTCCGCGTTCCAGGCGCTCCGCGGTCTCCACCCGCAGGCAACAGTCGGGGCATTCGAGGTAGTGCTCCTCGAAAGCGGCCGCCGTCTCCGGAGCCAGGCGGCCTGTGACGTAGCGCTCCGCGATGTTCTCGCCATCGATCGTCGAATGGTCCATCAGTCCGGCCTCATCTGAGTACTCGGTGAAGGATCGGCGCCCGTTCTGCCAATAAATCTTCCCACCCGGGAGAAAAAGCGCCGCCTCTTCTCCGCCCTTTCCCACAGATCCCGCAGCCGCTCGCGGGCGCGAAAGATCAACTGATTGAAGCGCTCCGGAGCCAGGTCCAGATCCTGGCAGATCTCCTCGCGGCTCTGCTCGGAGAGGTAGAAGCGCTCCAGCAGCTCACGGTCGCGTTCAAAGCGCAGCTCGGAGAGCAGGCGCCCGACCTGCCTCGCCTCCTCTTTGGCGATCGCCAGGTCCAACGGCGCCGGGCCGGAATCCGCCAGCTGCCGCGCCGGGCGTTCGTTCTCGCCGCCTTCGTCGTCGAGCGGCACGTAGCGCGCCTCTTTGCGCCGATCGGCGATCCACAGGTTACGGGCCAGACTGCGCACGAAACCGGCCAGCCGTTCCGGTTCGCGCACCTCCCCCCCGCGAACTTTGGTGAGGGCGAGGGCCAGCGTGTCTTGCAGCAGGTCGTCCGCCAGGGTCGGGTTGCCCGTGAGCCGACGGAGCATCAACGAGAGACCCCGACTGAAATGAGCCACCATCTCCGTCTCGGCATCCGGATCGCCGGCCAAGATGCGCCGGACCAACTCCGATGAAGTGCCGGGGGGAGTTTCGCCTGAGGTCATGGCTGGCCGCCCGGGCACTACTCCTCCCGCAAGGCCCGCATGGGCTCGATTCGCGCGGCGCGCGAGGCCGGTACAAGTGCCGCGCCGAGCGCTACGGTGGCGAGGAGGGCCACGACGGCGAGGGCGATCCACGGGTCTTTGGCGTGGACTCCGAAGAGCAGACTTTCGAGCAGGCGGGCGAGCGCCCAGGACGCGATGAGTCCGATCCCGAGTCCCACCGCCACCAGGCGGCCCGCGCCGCTCAACACCCAGAGCCCTATGTCCCTGCCGGTCGCTCCGAGAGCCATGCGAATTCCGATCGCGCGCCCGCTCTTGCTCACCGTGTAGGAGAGGACGCTGAAGATGCCCAGCGCCGCGAGCCCGAGCCCGAACAGGCCAAACCCCCCGGCGAGATCGGCGTTCATCTTCTGGTCCGCGGCGGCACGCCGGACCTGCTCGCTCATCGGTTGAGAATCGACCACCGCGACCTCGGGGAAGTTCCGGCGTAGTAGCTCTTGGAGCGGTCGGGCGAGCGGTCCGCTCGCGCGCACCATCAGCGTCATTCGTTGGCGAAAGCGCTGGGCGTGGGAGAAGTAGAGGAGCGGCTTGATTGGATCTGACAGGCGTCCGAATCGGGAGTTGGCGACGACGCCTACGACCTCGACCTGGCCGCCCGGCACGTCATCGGCCGCGACGGCAAGTCGCTGGCCGAGCGGCTGATGCTTTGAAAAGAACTTGTCGACCGCCGCCTGGTTCAACAGCACGGCGCCCGCGGTGTCCTGCCGATCGCTACTGTTTACGCTCCGTCCGGCGATCAGCTGGAGCCCCAACGTTTCGAAGTAGTCGGGGCTCACGATGTTTGAAGCCACCTCCACTTTTTCTTCCGAACCAGGGAGGGACACGTCTTCCGAGCGGCTGATGATGTTCAGTGGCACCCACCACGTGAATCCAGCGGCGCTCACGCCGGGTAGGGTCCGAACCTGGTTCAAAATGCTCTGGTAGAGTGCCAGCCCTTCCGTATTGTCGGCGCTGCGCAGGGTCGGGATGTGAAGGGTAACCAGCGTGAGCCGGTTCGGGTCGAACCCGAGATCCTGACCGCGTATCTCGAAGTGAGTCCGAATCAACAGGCCTGCGGTGAGCAGCAGCACGACCGAAAGCGCGACCTGGGCGACCACCAGCAGGCTCCGCAGTGCAAACGTCCTGCCTCCTCGATCGCCTTCGCCGTGACTTTTGAGGGCAGCCACCAGGTTCCTTCGCAGCGCTTGGGCAAGCGGCGCGAGGCTCACCAAGACCGCGGTGCCGAGGCACAGGGAGGCGAAGAAGATCGTCATGCGCTGCGGGTCCGCGATCAGGGACGAACCGGAGCTGAAGTCGCCCATTCCGACCGGCACGGCTTGCAGCAGGTAGTGCTCGATCACCTGGGTGATGGCGCGCGCGAAGACGAGCCCGAGCAGGCCCCCGGCTGCGGTGAGGAGGAGCGCCTCGGCGAGCAGTCGGCGCCCGATCCGCAGCCGTCCGGCGCCGAGCGCCGCATGAATGGCCATCTCGCGCCGCTTGGCGACCGTGCGTGCAAGCACCAGGTTGGCCACGTTGGCGCAAGCGAGAAGCTGCAACAGCCCCACCGCGATCAACAGGCCCAGGGCCGCGCGGACGGTCGGGTCCTCCCGCAGGGCGGCGTTGACCTCTGTCACCGGTGCGAGAGAAATCTGTCGCGCCTCGCTCTCGGCGTGGGATTCGTCGAGCCCGTGGGCGAGTGCGGCGAGAGCCGCCTGGGCCGCTTCGAGCGACACGCCTGGATTGAGGCGGCCGACCATCTGAAGTCGCCGGCTCGATCGCTCGTCGAGGCCGCGCAACAGGCCTTGGGCGGTGGCGAGCGGCACGTAGATGGACGTTGCGAGCCCGTCTCCTTGAAAGCCTTTGGCCGCGATTCCGACGATGCGGTAGGGGATCTTTCCTTCGAGCGCGACGGTTTGGCCCAGCAGCGCGGCGTCGCCGCCGAAGTGCTTCTTCCAGAAGAAATAGTTGAGCACGAGCACCCGCTCCGCGCCCGGGCGATCATCGTCCGTGTCGAGCAGCCGGCCCAGGTAGGCCGGCCGGTCGAACAGCGAGAAGTACTCGCCGCTCACTCCCGTACCCCAGGCGTGCACCGTCTGCTCTTTGGCGACCAGGGTCGAGCCGAAGACCTGATAGGCGGGAAGCTGCGCGAAAGTCCGGGCACCGCTGGAGCGCAGGTCGAGCCAGTCCAGGTAGGAATTCGCCCCGTCGGGCTCCTGCTGGGTGCCGGTCTGTACCCGGACGATCCGCCCCGGATCGGGGGCCTCGATCGTCGGGGCGAGGAAGTAGCTCGCGTAGCCGAAAAACGCCAGGTTGGCGCCGATGCCCACAGCCAGGGTGACGATCACGGTGATCGCAAAGCCCGGCTGGCGGCTGAGCGTTCGCAAAATCAAGCGAGCTTCGAGGAGCAGGTTGTTCATGGCCATCTCCTGGGGCGCGGCGCCTTGGAACTCACGCTCCAAGCGATAAGAGAGATACGAGCTGAAGCATCATAGGCGTCTACGAGTCTGGGTTTCTACGCTCTTTCAGTCTGCCACGATTGCGCTACAATCCGCACATAGATCGGTACCTATTTTCTGCGAAGGAAGTTCGCGCGTACTAACGGCAGCGCCTCGGGGACCTTCCGGGTTTCGATTTTCGCTGTGGCGTCGGGCGCAGGAGAGCGCTACCGCGGAGTGGGTGCCGGTCCTCTCTTCCTCTTCGACGGCCAAGACCCGGTGCGGGGGCGGGAGCTGTGGCGCACCGACGGCTCCCGCACGGGGACGCGCTTGGTCGCCGATCTCGTGGCAAATCATCCTGGCAGCTCGTCACCGCAGGCGCTGCAACGGGCGGGCGCACGCGTCTGCCAGGCGAAGTCCCGTCGGGGCTCGATCCTTGGCGGACGCCAAGAGCAGTACGACTTCTTCTTGCACGTCCGGGAACACCGCCTGCCGGAACGAAACGACCGCCACTTCCGCGAAGAAGTCCTGGTAGCGAATGTAGGGCGGGTTGCCGATCACCAGATCGACGCCTTCGGTCGAGCCGATCCGCACGGGCGGCGGCAAAGCGAAAAAGCTCGCGACGCGAGTATTGGCGAACGGCAAGCCCAGCTCCGAGATCAGACGGTTCCGAGTGAAGCGAGCTGCGTCGGGGTTCAAATCCACGGCATGGAGAAGCGAAGCGATTTCAGTCGGGCCGGCCCCCAGCTCGCGCCCCTGCGGTACCCTCGCTGTAGATGCCCCGTAGGGCTCCTCGCTCCTTTTCGGGCGCCTTTCGGCATCCGTCGGTCAGCCGTGGCGACGACGGAGCCCTCGCTTCGAAGGGAGAAAGGTAGCACAGCCCTACGCCCCATTTACGCCACTCCGGCTGGCATAGAAGAGGATGTGAGGTTTCTTTCCCCAAACTGCAAGGTCAAAGCCCCCCGTTTGCGTCTTAGGGGGGCATGAAATCCAACGACCGATCCACCCCGCCCGCCCCTCTGTTCGCCCCGGCTCTCGCGTTGGCTGCGGGAGCGCTGTTTGCCCTTGCCTCCGTTCGCCTGTCCGTTCCTCTTCTCGTCGCCCTGATCGCTCTGGGGTTGGCTTTGCGCCGGCGGTTCGGTGTGCTGGTCGCCGCGGGTGCCGCCGGGGCTCTGGTGGCGACCCTTTTTTATGCTTTGCCTGGACGGGCCGAACAGTCGATCGATTCGGAGCGTCCGATCACTCTCTTGGGCCAGATCGCCGGCCACTGGACCGAGGATGAGGACGGATGGGGAGCTCCGTTCGAAGTCGATCGGTTCGTGCAGTCGAGCCGGTCGGTGCCGGCTCGGTTCATGGCGCGGCTGCGGATTCCGGGGCCGGGGGAGCCGCCGGACTTCGGCTCGCGGGTGCGGGTGGAAGGCTACCTGCGGCGCTCGGCGCCCTTTGCCAACGCGGCACCGAGCGAGCCGGGCGGTTGGCGGATCTCGCTCAAGAGCCGGGTGTTCTTGGAAGTCGAAGGCCCTCCGGGGCCGCTCGCTCGGACTTCCGCCCGATGGCGGCGAGCGTTGGAGCGGCGGATCGGAGCGGCGGGGCCGGACTCTTCCGGCAAGGCGCTCGTGCGGGCGTTCGTGCTGGGCGATGCGTCGCGGATCGATCCGGGGTGGAAGCGCGGTTTGCGTTGGACCGGACTGTTCCACCTCCTGTCGGTCTCCGGCGTTCATGTGGGGCTGGCCGCGGCGATCGTCTTCCTGCTCGGCGGTTTGCTGGGGCGTTGGCTGCCGCGCGGTGTGCGATTGCTGCTCGCGGGCGGGGCGGTCGCCGGCTATTTGATGATCGCTGGGCCGCTGCCCGGCCTGGTCCGCGCTTCGGTGATGGGCCTTCTGGCGGTCGCGGCCCTCGCGTTCGAGCGCCCTCCGGTGGCGAGAAACGGGCTTGGGCTCGCGCTGCTGCTCGGGGTCGCGAGCCGGCCGGATCTCGTGCGGGATCTGTCGTTTCAGCTCTCGATGTCCGCAACCGTCGGACTGCTGGTGCTGGCGCCGCGGTTCGAGCAGGCTTGGAATCGTTGGCCGTTGGCTTCCAGCTCCTGGCTTCGCTCAGCGTTCGCCGCCAGCGCGGGGGCCGAAGTCGCGACGCTTCCATGGGCGTTGCCGGCGTTTCACCTGCTGACGCCCGCATCGTTCGTGCTCAACCTGATCGCGATTCCGTGGGCCGCCGTGGCGCTCGCCGCCTGTTTCGTCTGGGTGGGTCTCGCCGGCTGGGCTCCGGGCCTCGCGGCCCAGGCCCTGCCGTGGCTCGATGCGATCACTGCGCCGCTCGGATGGCCGGCGCGGATTGCCGGGAGCTGGCGACCGACGATTCCCATCGGAGCCGGCCTGGTGGCGGCCGTGCTGCTCGCCGTCGGCCTCGGGTTGCTCGCGCTGGTTCCGGACCGACGCCTCGCCCGGCCGCACAGGATTCTTCTTGCGCTCGCAGCAGCCCTCGCGATCGGCGGATTCGCGCTTCGAGTGCATCGGCCGGCCGGCCCGGAGCCGACGCTCGCGATGCTCGATGTCGGCCAAGGCGATTCGATTCTCCTGCGCGACGGGGAGCGGGCGATCCTGATCGACGGCGGCGGCTGGCGCCATGGCGATCTCGGCGGCCGGGTGTTGCTGCCCGCTCTGCTCGCCGAAGGGGTACGACGGCTTGACGCGGTCGTGATGACCCATCCGGATACGGACCACTGCCAGGGGCTCGTCGATCTGTCGTCGTACTTGGACGTAGGGGAGATCTGGACCGCGCCGGGGTGGCCGGCGAAAGGATGCGCGGGCGAGCTGTTCGGGGTTCCTGGCGCGCGGGTTCGAATGTTCGTCGCAGGAGCCCACGGCCACGTCGGGCGCTGGCGCCTCGCGGTCCTCGGGCCGTCGCGCGAGGATCTGGAGCGGAGTGGCTCCTCCGAGAACGAACGTTCGCTGATCCTTTCGGCCGAGGTGTTCGGCCGCCGGGTGCTGCTCACGGGCGATGTCGAACGGGTGGGAGAGCTGCGCCTGCTCGACCTACCGCGCGAACGCCTGCGGGCGGACGTGCTCAAGGTGGCGCATCACGGCAGTCGGACCTCGTCGGCCGGCTTTCTACTCGATGCGATCGAGCCGCGCTGGGCGTTGATCTCGGTCGGCCCGAAGAATCCCTACTACCACCCCTCGCCCGAAGTCCTGGAACGGTTCGCCGAGCGAAACCTCCACGTCCTGCGCACCGATCGCGACGGCGAGATTCGGCTCCGCTTCGGAAAGGACGGGCGGATTCGATTGGATCTGCCGGGGGCGCCGAAAGAGGGCTCGTGAGTTGGCTCGTGCCGCGAGCAGAACCGATTCGGTTTGATATCCTGCGCAGCGTACTTTTTCACTTCCCGGAGGTCGGAATGGTCGGCAGTAGAACGCGTTGGATGCGGAACGTTTTCCTTGGAGTCTGCTTGGGAGCTGTGGCGCCGCTGCTTCTCGGAGCGCAGGCAACCGAAACCTTGGGCGACCCGGCCGCCAAGGCGGAGTCGCTGTTCGCCGCCAGGGATTGGCCGGGGGCGGTCGCGGCGTATCGCGAGGTGGTGGCCGCGCATCCGGACGACGCGCTGGCCTGGTTCAATCTCGGCGCGTCGTATCACGCGCTGAACGATTGGCAGGCGGCGCTCGATGCCTATGCCAAGGCGGGCGAGGCGGGCTATGCCCCGGTGGCGATCGCCACCCGCCGATCGCGCGTTCTCGCGCGCGAGGGGCAGAAAGACGCCGCGCTCGTCGAGCTGGGAGAAGCGGTGAAGCTCGGGCTCACGCGCCTCGACGTGCTGGAGAACGATCCGGACTTCGAGCCCGTGCGTAGCGAAGCGCGGTTCGTGGCGTTGGTGGCCGAAGTGCGGAAGAAAGTCGATCCTTGCTCCGCTTCGCCGGAGTATCAACGGCTCGGGTTCTGGGTCGGGACGTGGGAGGTCCAGGTTCCGGCGGGAAATCCGGTGGCGACCAGCCGGATCACCTCGATTCTGAACAGCTGCGCGATCCACGAAGACTTCACCCAGAACGACGGCAGGTACGCCGGACAGAGCTTGAGCGCCTGGTCGGCCGGAGCGAAACAGTGGACGCAACTCTACGTCGACAGCCTAGGAGAAGTTCAGACCTGGGTCGGGCAAATCGACGGAACCACCGTCGTCTTCACTCGCGAAGGGACCGCCACGGACGGCACACCGGCGAGGTTCCGCATGACGTATACCCCGGATGGGGCGAATCGGGTTCGGCAATTCATCGAGCGGTCGAGCGACCAGGGCAAGAGCTGGAATTCGGAGTTCGACGGCCTGTACGTGCGGCAGTAGCCGGCGAACCGGAGCCGGCAGGCTGTTAGACTGGCCTCTACTCCGCGCGCCGCTTCCTGAACCCGCGCGCTCCCGCTCTGGAGGCCCGCCCCCGATGTCGAATCCCGACCCGACTCCCCGCCTGGCACTGATCGTCGACGACGAGCCGGGCATTCTCACCACGCTCGCCGGCATTCTTGCCGACCGCGGCTACGGCACTCTGTGCGCCGCAACCGGCAACGAGGCGATCGAGCTGTATTGTCAACACCGACCGGACGTCGTTTTTCTCGACATCTGGCTGCCGGACCGCGACGGGCTCGAAACGCTCCAGGTGCTGCGCCGCGAGGATCCGGCGGCGGCGGTGGTCATGATGTCCGGCCACGGCACGACGGCGACGGCGGTCAAGGCGATCAAGATGGGCGCCTACGACTATCTGGAAAAGCCGTTGTCGCTGCGCCGCGTGGTCGAAGCGGCGGAAGGGGCGATCGATCAGAAAGTGGCGCTCGGGCTCGTCCCGGGAGCCGAAGGAACCCCCTTGGGAGCCGCCGATCTCGCGGCCCCGGCGGGGCTCGATCTGGAGCGGCAGCTCGCGCCGCCGCCGCCGTTGTCGATTCTCGCGCAACGGGGACAACGCCAACGCACGATCCGCCATTCGGCCGTCATCTACGGCCTCGGCCTCCATTCGGGCGCGCGCACCGGCATGGTAATCCAGCCGCTGCCGCCCGACAGCGGCATCCACTTCTACACCCTGCCGGGAGGGCAGCTGATCCCCGCCCACGTCCGCCAAGTGGCCGACACGGATTACGCTACGACGATCGGCCGCGAGGGCGACAGCGTTCGCACGGTCGAGCATTTCCTCTCCGCTCTCCACGCCGCGGGGATCTCCAACCTGCTGATCAAGCTCCACGGCGAGATTCCGGTGCTCGACGGCTCGGCGGTCGAGTTCTGCCAGCGCCTCCGCGAGATCGGCGTCGAAGAGCAGGACGAGCCGCAAAAGGAACTGGTGATCGATCGGGTCTACGAGGTGGGAAGCGGTGAGAAGAAGCTAACTCTGGAGCCGTACGACGGCTTCTCGGTCTCCTACAAGCTGCGCTATCCGGCCCCGGTGGGGGAGCAGGAACATGAATTCGAGCTCCTGAGCTTCCAAGGGTACGAACGCGAAATCGCCCCGGCGCGCACGTTCGGCTTCATGAAAGACCTCAAGATGATGGCCGAGCTGGGCCTCGGCTCCGGCGGCCGGCTCGACAACTTCATCCTGGTCGGCGAAGACGACGTCCTGAACACCGATCTCCGCTTCGAGAACGAGTTCGCCCGCCACAAGATCCTCGACGTCATCGGCGATCTCTATCTTCTAGGCTACCCGATCCGCGGCAAAGTCACCGCGAGCCTGACGGGGCACCGCGACAACATCGCATTGCTCAAGGAAATCTGGGCGGCGGTGGGGATGGGATAGGCCGGCCCGAATCGCCGCGTACGCCCAGGTTCACCGAGGGGTGATAGGAAACTTCCACCGTTCCCGCCAATTTCTCGTAGAAGAACAGATTGCGGAGAATTCTCTCCGGATCTGCTCTTGGGAGAAACCCTTATGTCCAAGAACCGCTTTCTCGTCATCCTCCTCGCCTTCGTCGCCCTTGGCAGCCTGGGTCTCGCCGATTTCGCCTCGGCCTGCGATCAGCAGTGCCAGGTGGTGAGTCCGCCGTTCTGTCGCCGCTGTGTCGACACGGGAACCTACACGGGCACCACCTGCCAGAACACCGGCTCCTGCGGCTGCTTCTTTACCCAGAACACCTGCGGCCTCTTCGCGGCCACGGCGGCGACTGCTCCGGAGAAGGATTTCCTGGTCGCACAGAACGCGGCCACCGTGTCGGCTTCCGATACCTTCCAGCTCGACCTGGCCCTGGCGATTCAGTAGCGCGATTCCAGGGGTAGGCACGAGGCCCGGCGTTGGCGCCGGGCCTTTTTCGGTTTAGGAGGCGCCATGCGCACCGCTTAAACGATCCAGTGCGCCACGCCCTGTTGTTCCAGGAAGGCTCGCGCTCCAGCCCCTTGGAGGGTGGCGAGGGTTGAGAGGGTTCCCGCTTCGAGACAGGTGGGGGCGACCACGGTCACCGAACGAGGGGCGTCTTCGACCGGCCAGCCGGTCTTCGGATTGAGGATGTGGCCCAGGCGCCGACCGCGCCAGGTGACGAAGCGTCGGGCGTCGCCGCTGGTCGCGAGGCCGGCGCGGGCGATCTCGAGACGGTAGAGCGCGGCGTGGCCGGTGCGGTCGGGATCGTCGATGCCCGTGGTCCAGGTGCGGGCGCCGCGCCGGACCGCTCCGGCGTAGAGATCGCCGCCGAAGTTGACCAGGCAGGAGCATGCCGTTTGCGCGGCGATCAGCCCGGCCGTGCGATCGACCGCGTATTCCTTGCCGATCCCGCCGAGGTCGATCTCCATCTTCGCGGGCATCGTGAGCGTCGAATCGACCCAGGAGACGCGCTCCCAGCCGACGAGCGGAAGGCACTCATCGATCGCCTGTCGGGTCGGAACCTTCGTGCCCCCATCGAACGTCCAGATGCGGCGCAGCGCACCGGACGTGATGTCGAACAGCCCGTCGGAAAGCTCCCAGCAGGTCGTTGCGTAGGCGATCAGCTGCGCCGTCTCGGCATCGACCTCGACCGGCCGGCCGGCGGCGTGGTTGATCTCGTAGATCGGATTGTCGCTGCGATAGCGACTGAATTTTCGCTCGATGCGCCAGGCTTCTTCCGCCGCGATCTCGACCAGGGCCATCGCCTCTTCGGGGTCGTCCCCATCGACCAGCACCGTACAGGGGCTCGCCATCGAGTCGAACCGGCCGACGAAGTAATCCTCGACGCGTTCGAGACGGGGGGCGCGCGCCGGGGGCGGAGGGCGCGCGCGGGGAGAGCGACGCTTCACCTTAGAACTTGAAGGAGTATCCGACGACCGCCGACACGGTGTTTACCGTGGGGGCCAGATCGAAGTTTCGTTGCACGCCGACCGCGTTGGCCGGCGAGCCGTCTCCCTGCTGCCGGATGTAATCGACCCGTAGTTTCAGCTGGCCCGGGACCGGGTCGAAGTGGAAGGCATAGGTCGCGCCGAGGGTAAAGGTCGTGAGCGGACCGAGCCGATAGTCGCTGGTGGCGAATTCCGGCAACGGTTGGCCGACGACCAGGCCGACGGTGAAAAAGTCCGCTGCGGTCTGCTTGTACAGGCGAACGTGCGGCTCGAAGTAGCGGTTCTCGTCCAGATCGTGGCGGTAGCTGAAATCGAGGGTGTTCGATCGCACCTTCCACGAGTCGGTGTAGTAGCGGTAGGTGCCGTACACGACGTCGTCGGTCAGGTGATAGACGGAGCTGAACAGCACGGAGGTGCGCGAGCGGGTCGATGGCCGTTTGTCAGTCACCTGATCGAGGGGCGAGCCGGTTACCTGATCCACCAGGCTGAGCACCTTGTACGGTTCGGTCAGATACCCATTCTCTTCGAACCGCGTCACGTCGACACCCACCAGCCAGCGGCGCGACAAAACCCTCGACACACCGAGCAGGGCGCTCGAAACGCGCTTGGCGTTCGCCCCGTGGGTGACCACCGTGCCGTCGGACAGCCCGGCGGGCGTTCCTCCGACCGGCGAAACGCTGTCGTCGCTGTACCCGGCGCCCACCGTGACCGTGAACAGGTGCTGCATTAGATCCACCGACAGCTTGCCGTTGACGCCGAGCGAGTCGTAGTCCTTCTCGGTCGAGGCGTGAACCCCGATCGTCGAGGTGAAACGCTGGCCGAACGGCTTCTGCCACTCGCCATCCAGTCCCGTTCGGCGATCCACGAAGCTGGTGGTCGGAATCTCGCCCGCCGGAACGGTCGTGACGTGCCCGGAGGGGCTCGTCTGGGTCTGCACCCGGCCCGAGGGGAGCGCACCGCTCGGCGAGGCGCCGGTGATCGAATCGAATCCGAGTTGGAGGGAAAGCAACTGCCCGTCGGAAAACAGGCGCGTGGCGCGGAGGATCGGTTCGACCACCTGGGCGCGCCCCTGTTCGCCGTAGAGCAGCGTCGTGTAGTCGATTTGGGTCTTCGCCCCGGAATCGGCCGCGGCGGCGGCCCCGGGCACCAGCAGCAGCGCGAGCGCCGCGGTGCCCAGGCGTTCCCGCAAGGCGCTTTGCGGTGGAGCGGGAGTGTCGTCTGGCGTCTCTAGTTGCACCCGCAGCCTCCTCCGGCGGCGTCCTGGCCGCCCATCGAGGCTTCCTTGCTGAAGTAGATGTGCTCATCAATGCTGTGCAGCATCGGGCAGGGGTTGAAACGCATCCGCCCTTCGGCAAGAAGGTCTCGATCCCAGGGTTTGACGGTCGCGCAGCCGGCGAGGACCCCGGGAAACGCCAGGACGACACCTGCGCGCAGCCACCACTTTGCCGAAACTTTCATTTCGCTACCGCCTCCTTGATCTGTTTTTCGATCGTTGCCTCGTCCGCGAGGTCGAACCCACGATGGGAGTAGACCAGGCGTCCGTCGCGCCCGACGAGATAGCTCGAAGGCATGACGCGAACGTCATACGCCTCGGCGACCCGGCCCGCGGGGTCGAACGCCACGATGAACGGGGGAGAAAACTCGCGTAGGAACTCGTTCGCCAATTCGTGGCTCTTGTCCAGATTGATCGCCACCACCACCAGGCCTTCGCGCGCATAGCGCGAAGAGATCGTTCGCAGCCAAGGGAACGACTGACGACAGGGGCCACACCACGAGGCCCAGAAATCGACTAGCACGACTTTCCCGCGCAACGATTCGAGGGTGACGGTACCCCCCGCGGTCGGCAGGGAGAAATCAGCGGCGGTCGTACTCACCGCGGCATGTGCCGTTTTGGCTCCGGCAGGGAGGGGGAGGAGGAGCGGGAACAGAAACAGAAGGGGGGCGGTCCGGCGAACCACCCGGAGAATCGCGGCCGTATACGGTCCGCGTCCTCTCGATCGCGAGGGTTCTGGCACGACCTTGGAAACCCTTGCAACCCCTGGGCCCGTTTTGATCCTCCGACCGCCGAGAGGACGCCGATTTCCTCCGTCGCCGACGGAGGACGACTGGCGCCCTTTTGGGAAGACGGTCCTGGGAGACGCCGCGAGGAGTCCGTCCTATTTGGCCGATGTAAGCCACCCGAGCGCTTTAACCGGCCGGTCGCGCGTACCAGACCTCGAAGTGGTTGACGCGAACCCGGTTGCACAGGCTGGGGTCTAGCACCCGGGGTGTCGGCGCCGGATCGATCGCGGCGGCTTCGGCTTTCTGCACGGACTCCAAGGTGCCGGGATCGACCTTTCCGGCGCAGTAGCGCAGATCGTTCTTGGTCGGCGCGTTCCGGGTCGGCACGAGTTCGATGCCGGGGACGACCGCTGGGAATCTTAGGTTGCAGGGCAGACGGCTAGTGCAGCCAGGCGGCGGCCACGGCGTCGGCCGCCAAGCGACGACCTCCATCGCAACGCGTGTCGCGCCCGGTGCGCCGTGCCAGCGCCTCGAGAGCATAGTCGCGCGTGCGCAGGTCGCTCGGATCATCGCCTTTCGGGGTCAGATATTTCTTGAGTTGGGAATTATCGCCTGGCAGTCCGAGGTCCGCGATCATCAGGACCATGCGTTCGCGCACCCACCACCAAGATCGGGTGTCGAGGGGGAGGGTCGCGAAAAGGCGCGAGAACCCGGCTAGGACGGCAGGAGCCGGGGCCGACGCGAACGCATCCCTCGGTTGCGGGAAAGCCTCGCCCAGAATGTGGGTCGCCGCATCGACACGGGCGAATCGACCGGCCGCCCCTGGGGCCTCATACCCGGCCCATTCCTCCGTCACGCGCAGGGGGTGCTCGCCCGACTCCACCACGCTCGCCACCGCGACGAAGTCGGCGGTCGTCCCTCCGGCCACGCCTCCGGCCATTCCCTCGACCAAGTCGTCGGAGTCTAGGCTTTCCACACGCGGATCGGCGACGAACTTCTTCTCGTAGACGCGGACGAAGAGCGCCGCGCGCGCCGCTACGAGAGCGGCCCGCGCCGCGTCGGCGGGAACGGTCCAGGTCGCGCAATCCACGAACGCGAAGGGCGCTGGAGGGCATGATCGATCTTCCTCTTTGCCGAGGCGCAGTACGCATTCGCTCGCGGCGGCGAGATCGCCATCGACCTTGACGTGCAGCAGCCGCAGTTGAGAGCCCAACGGGCGCCCGTCGCTGTCGATCATGACCATCGCGTGACCCGAACCGGTCAGGATCGTGGCCTCGACCGGCGTACCACGCTTCGCGACCTCTTGGGCCGGCGGTTCGGCGCCCCAATATTCGTCGCCTCTGGACTGACGGATGATTTCGCGAATTCTTCCGGTTACCGGGTCGACGCCTGGCGGGCCGTTCTCGGCTACGGCTCCGCGCAACCCAGCAAAGGCCTCCAGCGCGGCGGCGAGGACGATGCGTCGGCGACGGCTTGGAGCGATGTTCATTTGAGGGGATTCTAGATCGGCTGGCTCGGCGGCTGGTGTTCCGTTCGCAAATCGTTCTGACCGCGCGATCAGAGCCGCCCCGGCTCGGTCCGGCTAGTGAGCTTTTACAGGCTTGCTATGAGACGGACGAGACCTGCGCCGAGCTAGTCGAAACCGGTGGTGGCCGAGAATACCTTTTGGCCGTTTTCGACGGACTCTCTACCGAACAGGGGTTGGATGCGGGAGAGGCGCCAATGGCACCTCTCGCTGGAAGTTCTACAACGCGCCTGACTCCCTTTACTGGAAATACCCAAATACGTCGAGCACAAGGTGGGTAGATCCAGAAGCCATGTTTGTGGAAACGTCGAAGCTGCCGCTCGTTGAGAGGTTGACCACGGCATTATTGGTCCGCACCTGGCCCGCGGAGAAGTTGATCGTCCAAGTGTTCAGCGGAGGTACTCCGGTCGGTCTCAAACTCAAATTGCCTAGGCTCGATGGACTGACCACGGTCAAATTCGTGGCGATCGCCTTGGCTTGAGTCGGAACACCGCACTGGCCGGTGGCGACGAAGGAGCGGGACGTATTGTTTGCGAGAGCTGGACCACCGTAAGGGCCGTTGGCGTTCCTCGTATCGAGAAGGCGGCAGGGGGCGACGGTGAAGTAGTTGAGAGCTCCGGCCGTGCCACTCACCTCGATCTGTTGGGTCACTGGCGCGGAGAACGCGAAGTTGTTGTCTCGAACGCGCAGGCTTGCGGAGTAGGTTCCATTGCCTGAGTAGGTGTGTGAGGTTGAGGAGGTCGAAGTAGCAGTTTCGGGCGTTCCATCACCGAATGTCCAGAGGTACGTAAGAGTATTTCCTGCGTCCGGATCGGTCGATCCTGAGCCGTCGAAAAAGACCAAGAGTGGTGCCACACCTGCGACTGGGCTCGCGGTGAAGGCGGCGGTCGGCGCGTTGTTGCCCGCGGGCGAGTAGCGCACCCGCCGCACCTGGCCGCCGCTCGCAAACGTCGTGTAGTAGAGCGCCTGGGTGGTTAGGTACGGGCCGAAGTGGAGCGACACGGCGGAAGAGTTGCCGAGGTTGGTGGCAAAGTCGCTCGCCGTGGTGAACGGGCCGCCGCCGTTGGCTCCAGCCAGCTGAAAAACCCAGCCGCAGACGTAATCGGAAAAGAGGTACACGTTGTCGTAGGCGGCCGGCCAGATGCCGTTCGGTACGAACGCGCCGCCGGTGATCGAGTTGCAGCTAGTGGAACTCGTCGAGCCGGGCACCTGCACACCATGGGAGTATTCAAAGATCGGCGGCACCATGTTCGGAGGCGTTGGATTGCACGGGCCGCTCGTGTTGTTAACCCGCGTACCTTCCCGGCAATTCCAGCCGAAGTCCGCGCCCGCCTGGCCGAGGTCGATTTCTTCGCGGACGTTCTGGCCGACATCGTTGATGAAGAACCGGGTGCCGGCGGCGTTCGGATCGAACGCGATCCGGAACGGGTTCCGGTGGCCCCACGAGTAAGTCTCTTGGCACCTGTTGCCGGCGGTGGTTCCGCCGGTCACGTTGCAGCGTGCGGTGCCCCCGCCTAGGAACGGATTGTCCGGCGGGATGCCCCCGTCCTTGGTGATCCGCAACACTTTGCCGGTTAAGGTGAACTCGTCGCGCGCGGCGTCGTTGCTGCCGCCGCTACCGCCGCCCGCGTAGTCGGCTCCGCCGTCGCCGATCGTGATGTAAAGGTAGCCGTCCTTGCCGAACTGCACGTCGCCCGCGTTGTGGTTGCCGGCGGTCGAAGGCATGTTGTCGACCAAGATCGTTTCGCTCGCGAGGTCTACCGTGTTGGTGTCGGCCAAGACGAAGCGCGAAACCCGGTTGACCGCCGTTCCGGAGGAGGTGCAGGCTCCGGCCGTGCTGTGGAAGGTATAGAACAGGTAGATGAAATGGTTCTGCCCCGCGCCGGAGCCGAAGTTCGGATCGACCGCGACGCCCAAGAGGCCGCGCTCGAAGTTATTGCATAGCTGACTCGCCGGAAAGGTCACGGCGGTGGTGTTGGTCGTCCCTTCTCGCACGATCAATAAGCCCTGCTGGCGGGTGATCAGCAGCCGCCCGTCGGGCGTCCAGGCGAGTGCGGTCGGTCCGGTGGCCGCCGTCACCAACTCATCGACGAAGCCGGCGGGGATGGCACAGGAGCCAGCTCGGGGGGGCAGTGACGTGCCAACTACGAGAATCAAGACCAAGAAAGGAAAGGGGAATCGTGCTCGTTTCAAGGCTGATGCCTCCAAATAGTAAATCGCGCATCTATTTGTGGAGGCTATCAGGCATTGGGCCGAACAGGAAAGGGGTTCAGTGAATTCGACCCCTGGAGGGTTGTAGACCTGGGCCACCAATCACCGAGTCTCGAAGTTGGGGTGGGCTGTCTCGGGTTTAATACCCCAGCTTTCCCTTCGCCCCACCGATCGCCTCGTCGATCTTCTCGATCGACAGGTTCTCCGGCCCGCGGCCGGCGGGGTAGTAGGGCTTGCCGTACATCGAGAAGGTTTCGGTGCGCAGATGGGCGAGCATCTGGTGGCCGCGGCGGGTGGCTCGTTCGTGGCGTAGGGCGGCGATGTCGACGGGCGCGACGACGATCTTTTCGCCCGGGCCGGGGTCGGCTTGGGCGAGCAGGCGGCCGTCGAAATCGACCACCATGCTGCCTCCGGGCCAGGAGAACGGGGGATAGTGCGACAGGCTCGCCGCCTGGTTGCTCGCGACGACGTAGGCGACGTTTTCAATCGCGCGGCAGCGGTTCACCACCGTCCACCAATCCATCGGCGCGGTTGCCCCCCACGGGTCCATGTAGGCCGAGACGCGGATCAGCACCTCGGCGCCGTTCGCGGTCAACTGACGGAGCGTTTCGGGGAAGAGCCAGTCGTAGCAGATCGCCGCACCCAACCGGCCGATCGGCGTATCGACGACCGGGTAGATCTCCTCGGCGTAGCCCGGAATGTCGTGCGGGCTGGCGTGGACCTCCCAGGGAATCCACGGGTTCACCTTCCGGTACTTGGCGAGAATGCCGTCCGGGCCGATCAGGCAGGTCGTATTGAAGACCACCGGGCCGTACGCGTCGTCACGCTCCAGAAACGTCCCAGTCTGGATATAGACGTCCAGCTCCTTGGCCTTCTCGACGTAGCGTTCGGTGTGCTCGTTGGGAATCGGGATCGCCAGCTTTTCGAGCAGCTCCTTGGCGGTGTGATAGACCGGCGCCGCATGGGCGAACTCCGGAAAAGCGAGCAGCCGCACCGGCAAGAACGGCGAATAACCGCTCACCGCATGGTCGATCATCGTGATCATCCGGTCGACGTGGCGCGCGATCCCGCGCCGGTCGGGCGGGTTCGGAAAATCGACCTGGCAGGCGGCGGCGGCGTAGCGCAGGCGGTCGGTGTCGGTCACTGAATCTCTCCTCGGTTAAGGGTGCCATCGTAGCGCGCACCGTGCGAGACGTGAGATCTTCTGAGGTAGAGGTCTTACTTGACGATGGTTCGCAGAAGTGTTTCAGCAGAGGGAACGGGTGTAATTTCGGCGACTCGGCTCGCTGCGATCGGGGTGTTGCTGCTGGGCTTTTGGACCGCTTCTTCCAGCGCGTTCGGCAAGCCTCCCGCGGCTGGCGCGGCGCCTTCGCCGGAGCGGCTCGCGCAGCACCGCAACCTCGGCAAAGCGTTCTACGAAAACCCGACCACGCAGGAGAGGGCGGTCGAGGAATTCCGCGCCGCGCTCGATCTCGCCCCTGATTCGCCCCGCGAGCGGTTGAACTATGGACTCGCTCTGCTCAAGGCGGGGCAGACCGAGGCCGGGATCGCCGAGCTTTTGAAGGTCGAGAAACAAGCGCCGACGATCCCGCATGCCTGGTTCACCCTTGGCATCGCCTACAAGCGGGAGGGCAAGTCCGACCTCGCGATTGCGCAGCTTCAGCAGATGGCGGCGCTGGTGCCCGACGAGCCGGTGACGCGGTTCAATCTGGGGGCCTTGTACAAGTTTGCGGGCGAGCCGCAAAAGGCGCTCGAACAGTGGGAGGCGGCGGTTCGGCTCGCTCCGGAACTGGCCGGTCCGCACTACCAACTCTATGGCGCCTACCGCGCCGCCGGGCGGGCGAAGGACGCCGAGCGCGAGATCGCCACGTTCCAGGAGATCCGGAAAGCCCAAGAGGGGGCGGCGGTTCCCGAGGATCTCGAATGGAGCCGCTATTCGGAGATCCTCGACGAGATCGACGAGGTGGCGGGGGAGCCGCCGGCCTCCTCGGTCGAGGCGGAGTGGAAGCCCTCCGTGGTCGCGCGCGGTCTCCAGTCCCCCGAGGGGAGCCCGGCGCGGCTCGTCGTGCTCGATGCGGACAGCGACGGCAAAGAGGATCTTCTCGTCGTCTCCGCCTCAGGGCTCGCGCTCTTTTCAGGGGGGATCACGCGCGTTCCGAAAAGCGGCCTCGAAAAGGTCTCCACTGAAACGAATAGTGTCCGGGGCGCCGTGCCGGGCGACTTCGACGACGATGGCCGACCGGATCTGTGCGTCGTCACCGGTACCGGGGCGGTGCTCTACCGGAACCTGGGCGGCCGGTTCGAGAAGTTTCCCGCCAAGCTGCCGGCGGGGACGTTCACGACCGCGGTTTGGCTCGACGTCGATCACGACTACGACCTCGACCTGATCCTGCTCGGCAAGACTTCGGCTTACGTGCGAAACCCCGGGGCCGGTGTCTCCGAAGGATGGGTCGATAAGACCGCGGACTTTCCGTTCGTCGCCGGACAACCTCTCGCCTCGGCGGCGCTGCACTCCGTTTCCGATACGCAGGGAATGGATCTCGCCGTCTCCTACCTCGACCGTCCCGGAGTGCTCTACCGCGACCGGCTGAGCGGCAAGTACGAGGCGACGCCGTTACCCGCGCTTCCGGCCGCGACGGTGAAGCTCGCCGCCGAGGATTTGAACGGCGACGGGTGGACCGACCTACTCGCCGGGGCCTACCAGCTGATCAACCCGGGGGAGAAGGGGGGGGATTGGCGTCGAGAGCCCGAAGGGGTTGAAACCCTCAGCGTGCCGCCGCTCACGTTCGTCGATTCCGACAACTCCGGCCGGCGCCGGCTCCTCAGTCCGCCGAGCCCCGCCGTTACGGTCGTGGCGGTGGCCGCCGCCGATTTCGACGGCGACAGCAAGATCGATTTGGTCTCGATCGACGGGGACGGTGTCCTGCGGATGTTCAAGAACGCGACCCCTTCCACGTACCGTTTTCTCTCCGTCCGGCTCACGGGGGTCAAAAACCCGAGGCTCGCCGTCGGGTCCGAGGTGGAGGTGAAAGCCGGCGCGAGCTACCAGAAGCAGACCTATGAGGGCGTGCCGCTGATCTTCGGCCTCGGCCGGCGCACGGGCGTTGACACCGTCCGCGTCACCTGGCCGAACGGCTTGATCCAGAACGAAACCCAACAGAGCCCGGGAACGATCCACGTCACCGAGGCGCCGCGCCTTTCGGGCTCCTGCCCGATGATCTTCACCTGGAACGGTGAGCGCTTCGAGTTCGTCTCGGACGTGCTGGGCGTCGCCCCGCTCGGCGCCAGCTCCGGCGACGGCGGGTATTTTCCCGTCGATCACGACGAGCACGTGCAGATTCCGCGCGGCGCGCTGGTCGAACGTGACGGCCGGTTCGAGATCCGGATGACCGAAGAGCTGCGCGAGGTGGCGTTTCTGGATCGCATTCGCCTGGTCGCGATCGATCACCCGGAGACGCTCGAAATCTTCGTCAACGACAAGTTCCAAGATCCGCCGTTTCCCGAGCTGAAGCTGTATGGCGTCGAGCGTCGCATCCCGCCGATTTCAGCGATCGCTGGGAGCGACGACGAGGGCCGCAATGGCCGTGGTGGCCGCGACGTGCTCGCCAAAGTGCTCGCGCGCGACCGTACCTATCCCGATGGATTCGCGCGCGACGCGGCGGGCATCGCCGTTCGGCATCACCTCGATCTCGATTTCGGAGATGCCGCGGCGCCCGACGGCCGCGCGCTGCTGGTCCTTTCCGGTTGGGTCGATTGGGCCGACGGCAGCACGTTCCTGGGCGCCGGCCAACGGCCCGGTGAGGCGGGAGGTGGCCTCGAAATGCCGCGCCTCTTGGTGAAAGACGAGGCGGGGAAATGGGTGACGGCTCTCGCGAGCATGGGCATCCCGGCCGGCAAGCCGAAGACCATCGTGGTTGACTTGACCGGCGCCTTCCGGTCATCCTCGCGGGAGATCCGCATCGAGACCAACCTCTGCGTCTATTGGGACGAGATCTTCTTGGCGGAAGAAACCTCGGAGCCCGAGCAGAACTCGACTCCTCTCGAACCCACGTCCGCCGAGCTGCGCTTTCGCGGCTTCTCGCGCCCAGTGATCGATCCGGAGCGGAAGCAGCCGGAGAGCTTCGACTATCAGACCTGGATGCCTTTCTCGCAATGGAACCCGACCCCCGGCCTCTACACCCGGTACGGCGATGTCGTGCCGCTGCTGGCGTGGGTCGATGACGAGATGGTCGTGATGGGCTCGGGCGACGAGGTCCGGCTCTTCTTCGATGCCGAGGCGCTGCCGCCCCTTCCGGCCGGATGGGCGCGCGACTTCCTGCTCGAAGTGGAAGGCTGGGCCAAAGACGCCGACGCGAACACGGCCTACGGCCAGAGTGTGGAGCCGCTGCCGTTTCACGGCATGAGCAGCTATCCCTACCCGGCCGGAGAGGCTTACCCCAACGATCCGGAGCACGAGCGATACCGTCGCCTCTACAACGTGAGGCCGGCCTTGCGATTGATCGCTCCGCTCCGCCCGGAGGACTCGCCATGAACCATGCGCCGGACAAGCCGTCCCGCCTCGGGCTCGCGACCGCGATCGTGCTGCTCCTTCTGCTGCTCAACACCGCCTACGTCGCGGCGTTTGCCGAAGCGTCGCTGTTCTACATGGGCAACGCCGCGCTCCACTTAGGGCTGGGGCTTTTGTTCGTTGCCCTTGGCGCCCTCCTGCTCGTAAAGCGCCCGGCGCTGCGGCGCTCGTTCGGCCCGGCGGCGGCGCTGTTCCTGGTGGCGCTACTTTCCGCGCTCTACCTGCTCAAGTTTTACAATCTGCGAGAGAATCGCTGGGCACTCTGGCTACATATCGCGGCCGCCTCGCTCGGTGTGGTGGCGCTGCTGATCGCCCTTTCGTCCAGGTTCGCCTCGGCGCTTCCGGGCAGGGCGCGCTTTCGCCAGGCGCTTCTGGGGGCGGCGCTCCTAGCGCTCCTGGTACCGATCGGAGTCACGGCTTTCCAGCATCTCCATCCCAATCCGTCGTTGCGCATCGTCAACCCGGCGACGGCGCCGACGACGATGGAAGAAGAGGGGGGCGGCTCCAGCTCGCCGTTTTTCCCGTCGTCGGCCCAGACCAACGTCGGCGGCATCATCCCGGCGAATTTCTTCATGGATTCCGAGACCTGCGGCGGCTGCCATGTGGACATTTACAAGCAGTGGAACAGCTCGGCCCATCACTTCGCGTCGTTCAACAACCAGTTTTATCGGAAATCGATCGAATACATGCAGAGCGTCGTGGGCACAGGCCCCAGCAAGTGGTGCGCCGGCTGCCACGACCACGCGGTCTTCTTCAACGGCCGCTTCGATCGGCCTATCAAGGAGCAGATCGACACGCCGGAAGCCCACGCCGGGCTCGGTTGTATGTCCTGCCACGCGGTCGTCCACGTCGGCAGCTCGATGGGCAACGCCGACATGACGATCGAGTATCCGCCGCTCCATGAGCTAGCGAGCAGCCGGAATCCGACGATCCGGCGGATCGACAAGTTTCTCACCTATCTAGATCCCGAGCCGCATCGAAAAACCTTCATGAAGCCGTTCATGCGCGAGGATACGGCGGAGTTCTGTGCCTCGTGCCACAAAGTGCACTTGGACGTGCCGGTCAATTCCTATCGATGGGTGCGCGGCTTCAACGACTACGACAACTGGCAGGCGAGCGGCGTGTCCGGCCAGGGCGCGCGGTCGTTCTATTACCCGCCGGAATCGAAGTCGTGCGCCGATTGCCACATGCCGCTGGTCAGCTCGCGCGATCCGGGCAACCGCGACGGCCGAGTGCATTCGCACCGCTTCCCGGCTGCGAACACGGCATTGCCTTTCGTCAACCGCGATGCCGAGCAGTTGGAGACGGTCACGAAATTCCTCCAGTCCGGTTTCGTCACCGTCGATTTGTTCGCGATCGCTCCCGCGGCCGAGCCGCTTTCCGGCGAGGGAATGGTTCGACGGGGCGACGAAGGGCCGCGGGCGATGTCAACGTTCGCGGTCGGCGAAGAGGCCGAAAGCGGGGGGCCGGCGGCGACGATCCGCGAAGTCGGCGAGTTCTCGGCGCCGCTTGAAAGCGCCGGGGCACACCTGGTGCCGGGCACGACGGTGCGGGTCGATGCGGTCGTTCGTACGCGGACTATCGGTCACTTTTTCCCCGGCGGCACGGTCGACGCGTTCGACGTCTGGCTGGAGCTGCAAGCAAAGGATTCGACCGGCCGCGTGCTCTTCTGGAGCGGCCGGGTGGACGAAGGAGGCAAAGGGCCGGTCGAAACCGGCGCGCATTTCTATCGGTCGTTGGCGCTCGACGCCGCGGGCAACCCGATCGACAAGCGAAACGCCTGGCAGGCGCGGACCGCGCTCTATACGCGACTGATTCCGCCGGGTGCGGCCGACACGGTGCACTTCCGCGTCCACGTCCCGGTGGACGCCAAGGGACCGATCACGCTCACCGCGAAGCTCAACTATCGGAAGTTCTCGCACTTCTACACCCAATTTTCCTACGCGGGCGAGTCGAAGCCCGGCCAACCGCCGGAGCTGCTCTCGGCTCACTTCAACTCGCTCGACTACTCGTTCGATCCAAAAAATATCCCGGCGAACGTTTCGGGTCAGATCAAGGGGGAGATTCCCGATCTGCCGATCATCGAGCTGGCGCGGGACGAGGTGACGCTGCCGCTCGCGGCACCGGGCGCTGCCACCCCGTTCGCGGCGCGCCCCAGGCGCGAGGATCGCGAGCGCTGGAACGACTGGGGAATCGGCCTGCTGCTTCAAGGGGATTTGAAAGGCGCAGAGCGGGCGTTCCGCACCGTCACCGAGATCGAGCCCGAGTACGCGGACGGATGGGTGAACGTCGCCCGCGCCCTGATCCGCGAAGGGGAGACCGAGGCGGCGCGGCCGTTCGTCGAGCGGGCGCTCAAGATTTCTCCCAAACTTGCCCGGGCGCTCTTCTTCCGCGCAATGATCGAAAAGGCGGCCGGGGACTATCCCGCGGCCGAGGCGTCGCTCCGCGCGGTCGTCGAGCAGTACCCGCGGGACCGCGTGGTCCAGAACCAACTGGCGCGCATCCTGTTCCAGCAACGCCGTCATGAAGAGGCGCTCGCCGTCCTCGATCAGGTCGCCCGGATCGACCCCGAGGATCTACAGATGCATTACACCGCGATGCTTGCCTCGCGCGCCCTGGGCAACACCGAACGGGCGGCGCGCGAGGCGAAGCTGTTCCGCCGATTCAAGGCGGAGGAGTCCTCGCAATCGATCACCGAAGAACGGCGGCGGCTCTCGCCGGAGGACAACAACGAGCGGCAGCCGATCCACGAGCACGAGAGCGCGCCGTTGCCGCCTCCCGTGCTGGCGACGCCGACCACCGCCGCGACCGGAGGGTGACCCGATGAAGTCGACCGATCTTCGATTCGTGTTTGCTGGCGGTGCCGCCCTTGCCGTGCTCGCCACCGCGCTGTTTGCGGCGCCCACCCCGAAGGCGGCACAACCGGCTGCCGTCCGCTTCGCCGACGTGACGGCCCAGGCGGGAATCCGCTTCGTCCACGAAAGCGGCAGAGCGGGGAAGAAATACCTGCCCGAAACGCTCGGCGCAGGCGTTGCGGCGTTCGACGCGGACGGCGACGGCTGGCTCGATCTTTACTTCGCCAACGGCCGCAAGTGGACGAAGGGAAAAGGGAGCAAACCTTCGCTTCCGGCGCTCTATTTGAACCGGAAAGACGGCACGTTCCGCGACGCGACTTTAAGGAGCGGGCTCGATGTCGAGCTGTACGGCATGGGGGTCGCGGCCGGCGACTACGACAACGACGGCCGCACCGATCTCTACGTCACCGCGCTCGAAGGCGACCGGCTGTTCCACAACCTGGGTAACGGCAAGTTTGAAGACGCGACCGCGGCGAGCGGGATCAAAAACGCCAACTTCGGCACCAGCGCCGCCTGGCTCGACTATGACAAGGACGGCAAGATCGATCTGTTCGTCGCCAACTACGTCCAGTGGACACCGGAAAAAGACCTCCGCTGCTCGCTCGACGGCACGAGCAAATCCTACTGCACGCCCGAGTCCTACAAGGGCACCTCGTCCAAGCTCTACCGCAATCTCGGCGGCGGCAAGTTCGAGGATGCGAGCGTCAAAGCCGGCATCGCCGATCCGAACAGCAAGGCGCTCGGCATCGCCGTGTTCGATTTCGACGGCGACGGCTGGAGCGACCTGTTCGTCGCAAACGACACCCAGCCGAACAAGCTCTACAAGAATCGGGGCAACGGCACCTTCGTCGACCAGGGGCTCGAAGCGGGAGTCGCCTTCGCCGAAGACGGTACGGCGCGCGGCGCGATGGGGGTGGATGCCATTGACTACGATGGCTCCGGCCGGCCGCATCTGCTGGTCGGCAACTTTTCGAACGAGATGCTAGCGCTCTACCACAACGAAGGGCACGGCCTGTTCATTGACCAAGCCCCGGCCTCGACGGTCGGCCGGGCGAGCTTGTTGACTCTCGCCTTCGGAGTCTTCTTCTTCGACTACGACCTCGACGGCCGGCCCGACATCTTCGCCGCCAACGGCCACATCGAAGAAGAGATCGGCCGCGTCCAACCGAAAGTCACCTACCGCCAACCGCCGCTCCTGTTCAAGAACTTGGGGAAAGGCCGCTTCGACTCGGTCGGAGCCACAATGGGCAAGGATTTCAACCGACCCATCGTCGCCCGCGGCGCCGCTTACGGCGACTTCGACCGAGATGGCGATCTCGACCTCGCGATCTCGACCAACGGCGGCCCCGCCTACCTGTTCAAGAACGAAGGCGGCAGCCGAAACCACTGGCTCCGCGTCCGAACCGTCGGAGCCCGCTCCAACCGCGACGGCCTCGGCACGGTGGTCAAAGTCACCACCACCTCGGGCAGTCAATGGCAGACCGTCCACAGCGGCTCCTCCTACTGCTCCCAAAGCGAGCTGGCGCTCACGTTCGGGCTCGGGGCCGACCACAAGGTAAACACGCTTGAGCTTTCTTGGCCAAGCGGGGCGAAGCAGAAGCTCACGGATGTTCCCGCGGACCGCGAGATCGTGGTGGACGAGACGAAGGGGCTCGTAGGGCGGTAAAGCGGTCGCGCGGTGCCCTTTCCCGACCGGTTTGGAGAGCGCCGACGCGTCGGCGCTTTGGAGTGAATGGGGGAAGTAGCGACTCCGGTCAAAGCGGCGACGCGTCGCCGCACTCGAAACCGTCCACGGTGAGCAGTCCCCTTGGGTTGAATGGGCGGCCCATCGATCGAAATTTGGGGCTTCTTCCCTCTGGGTAGAGGAGGCGCCGACCCCTCACGGCCGGCAGGGTGCCCCTTTGGCATAGACCGCGAGTTTGGCCGTTAGCGCTTCGACCTGGGCGTCGAACCCTTCCGCGCGGGCGGCTTCGATTGCTTTTTGCTGCCACTCTTGGGCCTGGTCGCATTGGCCCGTCTCGGCGAGGGCCAGGGCGACGGTTTCGGCGTGGGAGATGGCCGGCTTCGCGTTCCAGACCGCGACCGCCAGCTCCAGTGCCTTCTTGCCGTCTCGTAGGGAGAGATCGGGGCAGGCGGCGAGCAGGCGGGCGAGCGCGTGGTTCAAGAAGCCGCTGCCGGGGATCTGGCGCAGGCCCTCTTCTAGCTTTTCGCGCGCTTCCGCGTAGCGGGCCAGGCGGACGAGGGCTTCGGCTTGCCCCAGGCGGGCGGTTTCGTCGCCGGGGGCGAACTCGATCGCGCGGGCGTATTCTGGCAGTGCCGCTTCGAGTTGGCCGGTGTCGCGCAGCAGTTGTGCGCGCAGGCGGTGTGCTTCTGCATCATCGGGCCGCGCAGCGAGGACGGCCTCGACGTGCGAGAGCGCCTCTTTTTTGGCGGCCGGGTCCGCTTGGGCTACGAGGAGGAAGGCGAGGTTGTAGTGGGCGGTGGAGTTGTCCGGATCGGTTTCTAGAGCCGCGTGGAATTGCTCGATCGCCCCGGTGCGATCGCCCTGGTTCGCGAGCATTGTGCCGAGGTTCACCCGGGCTTCGACGCTCTCGGGTTGGGCGGCGAGCGCGCGCCGAAACTCCTGGGCCGCGTCGGCGTAACGCCCAGCCCGAGCGGCCGTCTTGCCGCTCACCATGGCGAGACGTTCGCCCACTTTGAGGGCCGCCACGGCATCCAACAGCGGGTCGGGCGGTTTGAGCCCCACCTGGCCGGCCAGGGCCAGTTGCTCCGCGGCCTTCTTCATCTCGCCCTGGCCGCGGTAGGCCTGCGCGAGGGGATGATGGAGGCGATTCGCTTCCGGCACGGAGGCAAGGGCGGCCGTGAGGTGCTCGATGGCCGCTGGGTAGTCGTGGCGGGCGAGCGCCGCCTGGCCGAGCAGAGACTGGGCGGCCGGGACGAGCGCGGGAACTTCGAGCGCCGGCTTCAAGACCCTTTCGGCTTCCTCCGGGCGCCCTTCGAGCAGCCGGATCTCTCCGACGTGGATGGCCGCGACCCGCGCGGCGGGGGAAAGGTCATAGGCGCGCGCAAAGGCCTCGGCGGCCGGATCGAGCCGGCCGGCGGCTTGCTCGGCTGCCCCCAGTAGGTAGGGCCACGAAGCTTCCTGGCCATCGCTCGTTGCGGCGAGACGGAAGCACTCGGCCGCCGCGTCGTGCCAGCCATAGGCGAGATAGACCTGCCCCAGCTCGCCGTAGGCGACCGCGACCTCGCTCGGTTGGGCATCGGTCTTGGCGAGCTGGTCGGTCAACGCGCTGCGGATCAATCCGATCTGCTCGGCCACCGCGGGTTCCAGCCCCGAGAGGTCCGGGTGATGCACGGAGACCTCCTTAGCTGCGGCCGGCAGGGCGAGCGTCATCAGAAGGAGAAGCGAAGACCACGCGGTAGACCTTTTCATTCTTTTCCCTTCGAAGAAATCGCCTCCGGGAAGCCTTTATGTAATGGCCTTGATCCCAGAACGAAGTACGCCGTTTCTAGCCGCAGCATCTGATCGGGGCGGGCAAAAGGTACCTCCATCGCAACACATACATCAGGAATCTTGATTCGCTTTACGGTGGCTGACGGCACTTCGTGGGTCACGAGAGTCATATTCCTCGCCAATGCGACCGAGACGAGGTAGAAGTCTGCGACTTCGAGAAATTCCTGCACTGCCGCAGGCTGATACTTTCCAGATCGTGCCCACTGGGCGACGCGAGAAATCGCAAGCTGGTCTTCCGCTACCAAGGGTAGAAAAAACCTGGGACGATCCTTGGCCCACTTCGCCAATCTGTCTCCAGCATCGAGTTCCAGGGCGACGCGATCTAAGCTGAAAACCCTTCCGCGGTCTGACTCGCGATCGAGCCAATCCCAAAAACCGGGACAGAAGTCCATGCCATAGTCACGGCGATAGGCTTGTACCAAGACGCTGGTGTCGAGCAACCAGGTCGTCACGGCTGGAGGCCCATTCGGCTCGCCAGCTCGTCGAAACTCAAGCCGGCTTTGATTCCCAGGAGGCGAAACGCCTCGACGTAAGTCGTTCGGCCCTCAAGGGTGCTTTCGATTACGGACCGAGCGAATTTCCGGCCAACTCGCAGTAGTGCGGTCGCGTGGAAGTTGCCTCCACCCGAGCGCGTTTCGATTAGGCGCTCGCGAAGCCGAGCGAAGTCTCTGGCGATCGTTTTCGAATCAAGCTTTTCCCTCTTGACGATCTGCCGCAACGAGACGAGAGGCGAGACCCTCAGACTTTGGGACAGACGAGAAGCGCGTTCGACGGTGTCTCGTCCCAACGCATCGGGAAGGACCTCGCTGCTCGGCACCAGGAACTCGGTGGCGAAGTCATCGCACCAAGCCTCGACGCTCTCTTCGTGGAACGTACCGGGGTCTTCGGCGGACAATCCGGATTGGCCGAGAGCCAGGTGCGCCAGCTCGTGGCAGAGCGTGAAAGATTGAGCCGCTTTGAGGTCAGCACCGTTGATGAAGATCAGCGGAGCGAAAACCTCGGTGAGGCAAAAGCCACGGAATTCTGTCGGATCGAGTCGGCGCTGGGTCGAATTGCCGACCACGCCGCTGGTGCTAACCAACACGCCTTCTGTCTCGATGCGTGCCACCAGCTCGCGGTGTCCCGCTTTCCAATCGGCGAAAGAGCGGCGATTGGTCGGCTCGAAGTGCAGCCTCCGCCGCATTTCGGCAGCAGCCTCGATCGGAGAGTCCGCGGGCGTGTAGGTTCCGACCCAGGGAACCGGATCGAAGCGCTCGAGGCGTGCATGCTCGCTGAACCAGTCTTGCCGGCGCTGGCAGGCGTAAATGGTATCGAGAAGATTGCCCGAAGGGAGGTCGGCACGAAATGCAGGGCCGACGCGAAAATCGGTGATCGGGAGGCTCTCGGTAGGCGGAGTCGGCAGAAAGTAGGTGCCGATGGGCGTATGGGTGGCTTTCGCGAACGCTTCGAGCTGCTTCACGGTAGGCTGGGAAGAACCTGTCTCCCAAGCCGCTAGCCGGGGAAAGCGCGCTTGAGCATCGACACCGTCCCGAGCCGCGCGTTCGCTGGCCCAACGCAAAACGTCCCGGGTGACCTCAACTCGCATCATGCGTAGATCCTACGTCGATATCGCCGCCCGATCGCGATCCTACGACTCGCGCGGGCGGGAGTGCCTCTTCCGCAGGGCGGTCGGAAGGCTCGGGCGGCGCGGCCTTGCCGGTGCCGCGGACGAGCTTGGTGTAGGTACGCAGGGGAGGGGCGGGGAAGGTTTCGACGAGACCGTCCGGCCAGTGAACTTTGAGCCCGGTCACTTCGGACGATTTGCCGAGTCCTACCAGAACGCGCGGGTCGTTGGCGGCCTGGTAGCTGCCGTCGGTGGCCGCACGCCGCCAGAGCGAAGGTGCCCCTTTCCGCTGCACTTCGACCCGGGCGCCGGTGAGGTCGCGCTCGGACTTCGCCCCAGGGGGGGCGCCCACCAGGCGCAGACCGAGCCAGGGGTTGGTGCTGCCGGCCTCGTTGATCAACAGCCGAGTGGGCGTGTCGGCATCGACCACCACGATGTCGGTGTCGCCGTCGTTGTCGAGATCGCCGAAGGCGGCGCCCCGCGAGGCGCGGGGCAGGGCGAAGCTCGGACCGGCTTCCGCGCTCGCATCGGCGAACTTCGCTCCGCCCAAGTTGCGGAACAGTTGGTCGGGCTCGCCGTAGGGGCCGATGCCCTCGCCCGTTCCCATCGCTCCGGTAAGGTTTACGGCTCCGTTGAAGGCTGCGAGATCGAGCAGGCCGTCGTTGTCCACGTCCAGGAACTGGGTGCCGAAACCGGTCATCGGCAGGCTCGGCGGTCCGAGGCCTGAGCGCGCCGTCGCGTCCTCGAAGAAGCCGCCGCCGAGGTTTTCGAAGTACGTGTTCGTCTCCGCCGTCAGGTGGGTGATGAACAGTTCGTCGTCGCCGTCGCCATCCGCGTCGCCGAGGGCGACCCCCATCCCGGCCTCGGGGCGGCCGGCGGCGTTCAGGGCGACACCCGCGAGCAGCCCTTCCTCGTTGAACGTGAAACCGTGCTTGTTGATCCAAAGAAAATCGTCGACGCCATCGTTGGCGACGAAGAGGTCCAGCCAGCCGTCGCCGTTTAGATCGGCGGCGACGACGCCCAAGCCCGGCCCGGCCTTGCGGCCGATCCCCGAGGGGAGCGAGACGTCCTCGAACGTGCCGTTGCCGCGGTTCTTGAACAACCGGCTGGTCACCGCCGGAAAGGCGGAGGGGCCGCAATAGTCCCTTCGGCTGTTCGGGGCAAAGCAGGTGGTATTACGCGCCAGGGTGAAATCGACGTAATGCAAGACGAACAGGTCGAGCCGGCCGTCGCGATCGAAATCGGCGAACGTGGCGCCGCTGCTCCAGCGCGGATCGTCGACGCCCGCCTTGGCGGTCGCGTCGGAAAACTTGCCATCGCCGTCGTTGTGCCAGAGCTGGTTCGGCCCGAAGTTCATCAGGTAGAGATCGATCCGGCCGTCGTTGTCGTAGTCCCCGGCGGCGACCCCAATTCCGTACCCGGTCGCCCGAAGGCCGCTCGCCTCGGTCACATCGACGAAGCGGGGGAGGGGGTTCTTCTTCCCTGCCGGATCGATCAGGTCGTTGCGGAACAGCCTTCCCCAGCCGGTCGCGCCGGGATCGGGCGAACCGGGTTTCAAGGCCTGCGCCTGGACCAGGAACACGTCGAGGTCGCCATCGCCGTCGTAGTCGAACAACGCCGCCCCGCCGCCCATGATCTCCGGCATGTACAGCTCGCCGGATTGCCCCGTCTGGTAGGTGAACCCGAGGCCCCACTCGGCGGCCCGATCGACGAACAGGGGGGCGGCCGAGGGCTCTGCTGCGACCGCCGGAGCGGAGGAGGTGGCGAGGAGGAGCGCGGCGATCAGAGTTCTCATGGTCGCGCCCAGTGTATCGCCAGGGCTCGAACCGCCGATTCCTCTCGAGAAGAGTTCGGTCGTGTCCTACAGGTCAGGCTCCCGCCCGACCACCCGGCGGAACGCTTCGAGGTAGCGCGCGCGGGTGCCTTCGACCACGTCGTCGGGCAGCGTCGGCGGCGGGCTCTGATGGTCCCAGCCGCAAGAGTCGAGCCAGTTGCGGACGTACTGCTTGTCGAACGAGGCGGGCTCGGTGCCGGGGGACCAGGTGGCCGCTTCCCAATAACGCGAGGAGTCGGGGGTGAGCGCCTCGTCGATCCAAAGGATCTCGCCCCGCTCATCAAGGCCGAACTCGAACTTCGTGTCGGCGAGGATCAGCCCGACGCTCGCCGCATGCTCGGCCGCCGCGGTGTAGAGCGAAAGGGTGAGGCCGCGCAGGCGGGTCGCGAGAACGGTGCCGAGATCGCTCGCCATCTGCTCGAACGTGACGTTTTCGTCATGCCCTTCCTCGGCCTTGGTGGCCGGGGTAAAGATCGGCTCCGGCAGGCGGCTCGCGCGGACGAGCCCAGCGGGGAGCGGCAGGCCGCAGACGGTGCCGCCATCCACGTACTCGCGATAGCCGCTCCCCGCGAGGTACCCTCGCGCGACGCATTCAAAAGGCACCACGCGGGCCTTTTGGACCAGCGCCGAGCGGCCGGCAAGGATCGACTCAAACGGCGTGAGCTGTTCCGGTAGCTCGCCACCCGCCAGGTGATGCGGCACGATTTCGCCGAGGCGCTCGAACCAGAAGGTCGACATCTGGTGGAGGATCTTGCCCTTGTCCGGAATCCCCGGCGACAGGATGTGGTCGTAGGCGGAGAGCCGGTCGGTGGCGACGATCAGCAGCCGGTCGCCGAGGTCGTAGACGTCGCGAACCTTCCCCCGTTTAGGCGCGGGCAGGCCGGGCAGCTCGGTACGGACGATCGGCGCGGCCGGTTCGGCGCCGGATGGAGCGGGCGGAATCATCGCAATTCTCCGAAGGCGTGTCAGCGCGGGCGGCCGGGGCGGCGCAACTCGCGGTCGAGCGTTGCCGCCAGATCGCCAGGCGGCAACGGGATCCATTCCGAGGCCGGGAGCGAAGAGGCGTCGATCACCTCGTAGACCGGCAGCTTGTCCAGGCCTTTGAGCTGCGCGGAGCCCAAGGGGCGCAGGCCTACGGGGATCGGTTCGGCGCCGTCGTCCAGCCGCACGACGCAATAGATTCGATCGGCGTCGTTGACCCGGAAGATCTCGCGCGCGCCGCGCTCCCGCGAGAGCTGGGTGACGAAGGCCTGTGTGGCCACGATGCCTTGGTTGATCAGGCTGCCGTTGCGGTCGAGGTAGGCGTAGAACGGCCGGGTCTCCTCGGACTTGTCGACCAGTTCGACGTCGAGCCGCTGGAGCGGCTCGAAGAACCGCTCGACCGCATGGGCCGGATACCCAAAATGCAGGAGCAGATTCTTGATGTCTTCGACCTCGCGCGTCGTCTTGCCCGTCGCCAGGCGCGACAGCTCGACCAGGCCGTGGCCGAAGAACTCGTAGCGCTCGCCCCCCTGCGGCCCGCCGTCGCCCATCGGGATCAGCCGATAGAAGCCGTGGTTGAGCGCGATGCGCAAACCCTGATCGAACGGAAACCCCTCGGTCAACGCGTGGGCGTAGGCCCGTTGAATGTGGATCGCGGCGACCAGCGGCCGGATCGCATCGCGGCTGGAGTAGAACGCGCCGTCGCCCAAGTACTTCTCCAACTTCACCCGGCGCGACTGGGCGAAGCGATTGACCCGTCGCTGGAAGCGAAACATCATCCGGAAGGCCTCGTCCTGCGAGCCCTCGCCGGAGCGCTGGAGCAGCGAGATCGTCTGCGAGAAGTCGCTGATGTCGTAAATCAGGCCGAAGCGCTCGATCCGCGGGTCCACCACCCCGGGTTCGAGAAAATCGAGCGGCCGGGTGGCGGGGGAGACCGCGAGGCTGCCGCCTGGGGCGACCCCGCGATGAGGGCTCGGCTCCCGGGTGAGACTCCGCCCGTCGCGCTGTTCGAGGGTGAAGAAGCAGCGGCGCAGGGCGTGGAGCAGCTCGAACTCCTTGAGCTTTTCGAGCAGGTTCTCCCACACCTTGACCCCCTCGGCCGACCAGAGGCGACCGGGATTCCACGCCTTGCGGGTCGCGAGGAACGTCACGTAGCCCGACCGGATCAACAGGTCGCGGGTCAGGCCCCGGTCGCCCACTGCGCTTCCGGCGAGGAGATGGGTGGCGGTCGCGGCCAACTCCCGATCGGACGCCAACTGCTCCTCGTGCCAGCGCGCCAACTCCTCATAGCGCTGGCGGAAATCCCGGCCGTCGAGCCGGAGACAGGCGGAGAAGTAGGAGTTCAGCTCACTCACGTCGTGGGAGATGTGATCTTCGGTGAAGATCAAGACGTTGTCGCGCATCCGCGTGAGCAGGCGCGGAAACAGCTCCTCTTCGACCTCCTCGGTCGCCGCGGCGACTTTCTGCACGACCTCGTAGGAAGTGGCGAGGATTCGTTCGAGAAATCGATCGAGCACCCGATAGCGGATCTGATCGCCATGGCGGCGGCCCAGCTCCGAGTCCTGGCGCAGAATCCGCCGCGGCGTCTCTTTCAAGAAACGGGCGACGTCGAGCGAATGGTAGAGCCAGAATGCGCTGGGAAAATGGCGGCCGAACGACGAGATCGTCGCGTTTTCCAGCGCTCGGGCGAGCAGCGAGCGATAGCGCTCCCAGGCCTGGTTGTAGGCCTTCCGATCGAGCGTTTCGCGCGATAGCACGGAGACTTGCACGGCCTCCTCCGCGGCGAGATAGAGGCGCAGGGAGGACCGGAGCCTCTCCATCCGTTCGGAGCCCGAGACGGCGAAGCCGAGCACCGGGGTCGCCCCTTCGTCCTCCAGGAAGATCGGCCGCGGAATCGGCAGGGTTCGCACGTAATCCGGGGCGATGCGACGTAGCTCGTCGGCGTCGACCCGGAGAAAATTGAACGGCCCGGGCAGTAGCTGGAGAAAGCCGAGAGCGTTCATAGGGCGCGGTTCCGACGCGCCGCGATCGGGCGTCCGGGCAGGGGGGGACAAGGGGGGGCGGTCGGGCGCGGATGCATCGGCGATGGCGATTACGTATAGCATATCGCCCTTGTTTCCGCGTCTGGGTGAGAGTCACCGAGAGCGCGAGGGACGGACGAAATTCGAACCGAACGACCAGACGGAGAGCAAAGCCGGGCCGCCCGGTCGCGCACAATGGTAAAGACATGGTAGAGCACGGAACCAATCCCCACGCCGGAGCGGACGCTCAGGCGCCGAGCGCCCCCTTGCCCCGTCTGGAGCTGGCCGGAGAAGGGCTTCCCGCCTTGGACCTCCTCGTCGCCGCGACGTTCGAGGGCGAGACCTTCTTCCATTCAGGCCTCGCGCCCGCCTGGGAACGAGCGATCGGCCGTCTGGGCGCGCGACCCGGCTTTCGAGGGGCGGACGACCAGCGGGCCGAAGGGGAGCTGGAAACTCCGTCCGAAGGTCGCAGCACCGTGCTCTCGCTCGATGGTCTCGGGCCGCGCGCCGAGTGCAGCGCCCGCACGGTGGCCACCTGGTTTCATCGGGCGGTCGAGACGTTGCGGTCGAGCGGTTCTCTCCGTTTGGGCGTAGTTCTTCCCGATCACGAGACGACCCGCGGCCGGCCGGACTCCCCAGGTGTGAGCGCGGTCACCGCGGCGGAGCGCACCCTCGCCGACCTGGCCCTCGCCGCCTATCGCTACGAGCGCTACCTCGGCGTCGAAGGGCGGAAGGCGCCGCTCGAAACGATCGCCGTGGTGCCGCCCGCGGGGCACGAAGACGCCTATCGCCGGGCGCTGCCCGCCGCCGCGGCGATCGCCGCGGCCAACGCCTACGTCCGCGATCTGGCGAATTCGCCGCCCAACGAGGCGGGACCCGATTGGTTCGAAGAGCGCGCCCGTACTCTCGCCGCGGAGCGGGGCCTGCGGATCGAAGTCCTCGACCGGGCCGAACTCGAACGCCGCGGCATGGGAGGATTGCTCGCGGTCGGCGGCGGGTCGAGCCAGCCGCCTCGGTTGATCCGGCTGGAGACCGGCGACCGGGGACCGGTGATCGCAGTGGTTGGCAAAGGCGTGACGTTCGATGCGGGCGGCATCTCGATCAAGCCGGCCGCCGACATGGACGAAATGAAGTTCGACAAATCGGGTGCCTGCGCCGTCCTCGGCATCCTGCGGGCCGCCGTCGATCTCGACCTGCCGGTGCGGCTGCGCGGCTACCTCGCGGTGGCCGAGAACGTCCTCGACGGCTCGGGCTACCGGCCGGGCGACATCCTGCGGATGGCCAACGGCAAGACGGTCGAGGTTTTGAACACCGATGCCGAGGGGCGCTTGATCCTCGCCGACGCCTTGTCCTTGGCGGCCGCCGAAGAGCCGGAGGCGCTGATCGAGCTTTCTACCCTCACGGGCGGCTGCGTCGTAGCCCTCGGGCACCACGCCGCCGGCCTGTTCACACTTGAAGATGCGCTCGCCGCCGAGCTGCTCGCCGCGAGCTTCGCTTCGGGCGAGCGAATCTGGCGCCTGCCGGTGGGGCCCGAGTATCTCGAAGAGATGCGCGGCCAGCACGCCGACTTGCGCAACGTGGCCGGCCGCTACGGCTCGGCCTGCACCGCGGCCGCTTTCCTGTCGCAGTTCATGGGCGCGGTCGGCCCCTGGGCGCACCTGGACATCGCGGGTGTCGTCAACAAGAGCGCCGACGAGCAGCCGCAGAAGGGGGCGACAGGGTTCGGCGTCGCCTTGGTGATCCGCTGGCTGCGCGATCGGGCGGGCGACGCCTGAGGCCGCCCACTCCGGTTCGCGATCGGGGCCGAAACCTTCCCGGACCTCCGTTCCCCCCGCTTCGAGAGACTCCTGGTGCTGCCGACCCCTTCCGAGAAACCGACGTCGGCGCTCCTTGAGGTCTCGGCCCTCTCGGTCGAGTTCCCCGTGGACGGGTGCGCCCGCGAGGTGGTCTCCG
>JBBRUC010000016.1:0-47774 GCA_038248205.1 Thermoanaerobaculia bacterium | reverse complement strand
TGCGCGACCCGGCGCGGATCGCCGCCCGGCTCTCCCAGGGGCTCGCGGCGGGCGACGTCCTGCTCTTGCACGACGGATCGGCCGCGCGCACCGCGACCGGCCGGCCGGCCGTGCTCAACGCCCTGCCGCGCCTGCTCGACCGGATCGCCGAAATGGGCCTGAGCGCCCTGCCCCTACCCGGCCCTCTCGCCAACCCGCCCGAGGAGAACGCCGGATGAGCACACCCGCCCCCGCCCCGGCGCGTACGCCCCTCGGCCGCTTCGGCCGATTCCAACGTACGCTCGCCGAGCTACACGTCCGGCTGCGCACGGAGGGAGAGGCCCCGGCGCGCCAGGCGGCGGCGATCGGCGTCGGCCTGTTCATCGGCTGCTCGCCCTTTTATGGCTTCCATTTTCCGCTCTGCGTGTTCTTCGCTCGGGTTTTCCGCTTGAGCCAGCTCAAGACCTACCTCGCCTCGAACATCAGCTTGCCGTTCATCGCGCCGTTCCTGTTTCTGGCCGAGGTCGAAGTCGGCCGATTCTTGCGCGGCGCCCCGCCGCTGGCACTCCATCCGGCGCAGTTGCGAACTCTGCCTCTCGGCCGGTTCGGTGCCGACCTGCTGATCGGCGCTCTGGTGGTCGGCGTAGTCCTCGGGCTGCTCGGTGCCTTTATTGCCTACCGTGCCGCCGTCTCGGCGCGCCGCCATCCGGAACTCGAAGCGCTGATCGACACGGCGTCGCGCCGATATCTCGATTGCGGCATGTTCGCCTGGGAGTTCGTGCGCGGCAAGCTGCGGCATGATCCGCTCTATTTTGGGGTGATGGAACGGGGATTGGTCTCCCACGTGGGGAAGGACGGCCAGGATCCCGAAGTCGAGGAGCCGGGGGTGGTTTTGGATTTGGGGTGTGGGCGGGGAATTCTGTTTTCTTTGATTTTGGCCGTGCTTGAGATCGGGGCTCGGCCTCCGGGGTGGCCGGCCACTCCCGGTGGCTTGCGTTTGATCGGTTTTGAAGGGCGGACGAAGATTGCGGCACAGGCTCGCAAGGCCTTGAAGGACGAGGCGCTGATCTCGACCGCGGATCTCGCGACCGCCTCACTTCCTCGCTGCCGCGTGGCGCTGCTGCTCGACGTGCTCCACTACCTGCCGTTCGAGGCGCAGGAGGATCTGCTCGACCGGGTGGCCGGTGCCCTCGAACCCGGCGGCGTGCTGCTGCTGCGCGATGCGGATGCCCAGGGCGGCGGGCGTTTTTGGGCGACCCGGGCGCAGGAAAGGCTCGCGGCGTTCGCTCGCGGCGATTTTCGCCAACGCTTCGCCTACCGTAGCGCCGAGGGTTGGCGCCGCCTGCTCGAAGCGCAAGGATTGACCACCGAGACCGCGCCGCTCCACGAGGGGACGCCCTACGCGAACGTCTTGGTGGTGGGCCGGAAAACGTAACAGCCCTCCTCCCACGCGCTCGCCGGGCGCGTCCCCCCGAAGTCGCTACTTTCCTCCGAGGTGTCTCGGTTTGCCCCCTTGGCGCAACTCTTGACCCATGAGACCTCGCGCTTCGCGTTCCTCGCCACCACCTCTCGTAAGCCGGTCGCTCCGGACGTTTGGCCCATGCCACGCATTCATCCCGACGATCTGACGCTTCAGACACTGGTCGACTCTCTGCGCCTGGCCGGCCTGGATCGCGCCTTTGCCCACCTGGCCTCGTGCTCCGACTGCCAGAACCGTGCGCGATCGCTGGTGGCCGGCGAGGTCGAGCAGAGCCGGAGTGCCGGGCGAGTCTTGGCTTGGACCGGCCACGCCTGGGCCGGGCGGCCCGATTACTCCCCGGCGCTGGGCCGCGGCTCGCGCGACCTGCTGCTACGCGCCGCGGCGTTCGAGCACGAGCGGGCCGATGCCGCCGCCTGCTGGAGCGAACTGTCCTGCCTGGCGGACGCCGCGATCGAGCGCGCCCTGGGCGAAAATCCGCGCTGCCGTTCCTGGGGTTTCGTCGAGATGTTGCTCGAAGGGAGCCGCGTGCGGATTGCCATCGATGGCGCCGAGGCCGAGCGGCTCGCCGCCCTCGCGCACGCCCAGGTGGCGCGGCTCGATTCCGGGTTCTACGGCTCGGCCCGGCTCGCCGATCTCGCCGCCCGCTGCCTCGGTCAGATCGCCCATGCCCGTCGGGCGCGGGCCGACCTACCCGGCGCGGAGGTCGCGTTCGCCGAGGCCGAGACCACCCTCCGCTCGGGCACCCGCGACCCGCTCGAACGGGCCGAAATCTGGCGCCTCAAGGCCGCGCTTCACCGTGAGCAGCAGCGCCCCGCCGAAGCCGAACACCTCCTGCTCCGCGCGATCGACATCTTTCGCGCCGCGCGCGAAACCCACCGGGTCGGCCGTTGCCAGGTGGCGCTCGCCGACCTGGCGCGCGGTGCGGGCGATCCGCGGCGGGCGATCGAACGCCTGCAGGAAGCCCTGCCGATGCTCGACGCGGCGCTCGAACCGGAGCTGGACTTGGTCGCCCGGCACAACTTGATCTCCTTCCTGGCCGAGGAAGGGCAGTACCTCCCCGGCCGGCGCCTGCTCGCCGAATCGCGCGCCGTCTACCGGCGCTTTCCCTCGCCCCGCATCCAAGGTCGTCGCTCCTGGCTGGAGGGGAGGATCGCCATCGGCTTAGGTCAGCTCGCGAGCGCCGAGCGGGCACTGCGCATCGCCCGCGAGGGGCTCGACAAAGAAGGGCTGGCGCGCGAAGCCGCTCAGATCGGCCTGGAGCTCGCCGAAGTACTGCTCCGCCAGGAGCGCGGTCAAGAGGCGGACGAAATCGCCGCGGCCGCCGACGCACGGCTACGCGAATCGGCAGACCCGGAGGGCCGGAAAGCACCGGCCCCGAGCCCGGAATTCCCCTTCCCCGAACCGGTTCGCAGCGGATTTGCAGGTGGCGGCTAAGGGAATCTTCGAAGCGACGGTCTCGGCCGCCCTGGCTGATCCGCTCCCTGCGCTGCGTCGAGCGCCTGGACATCATCCAGACCTTCCTCTACCGCCCCAACTTTTTCGGCCGGCCGTTCTTGGCAGTGATCCAGAGCGTCCTACGCGGCCGGTCGCGCTAGAGCGTCGGCGAGCGCGAGCTATTCGTCGCGTTCGTCTCCAAGCTCAACCAATGTCATTTCCGGCGTTTTCCGCCACCCTCGACTTCCAGCTGCCGCCCCGCCCCCAGCTCGACAAGGTGAGCAAGATGCTGCTGGGGATCGGGTATCGGGTGTAGGCGGGAGAGGGAGAACCTACGCCTTAACCTCCGTCGCCGGGCGGGTGCGAATCCGCTCCGAGAAGGCCGCGAAGTAGCCGGGGTTGGTCCGGTCGAGCCAGGCGATGTAGTCCTTGGCGACCTTCTCCAAGTTCATGTACATGTTCGGGTTCTTGATCTGCACCCGGGCCTCGGCGACCACGTCGCGGATTCGCTCCCAAACCAGCAATAGCTCCTGGTTGTTCTGGAAGAACAGCTCCGGATGGAGCACACCGTTCGCCACGAACGACGCCGCCATTTCCCAGTAGCTAGCGACCATGCGGAACGAGGCGCTCTCTTCCGATCCGACCGGGCAGAGGGCAACGTACTCGGCGTAGCTGCGGACGTGAAACGACGAAACGAGCCAGGCGCGCGCCGTGCGCAGACGCTCCTCGCGGCGGGTCTCGTACAGATGGAGGATCAGGTTGGAGTCTTCATAGGTCGCTTGGCGCTTCATCGAGCCTCCAGGGAGTATGGGGTTCCTTTAAGTCTATGCGAACGACGGCGAGATTCATCTCCTGTTCATGTCGACATCGATAGCTTGCCTCGATGATTCTTCATCCCGTGTCGCTTGGCCTTTGCCTCGCGGGCACCCTCTCCTGCAGCTCGTTTACGACCCTGCCTCCTGCCAACGTTCCCCCGCTCGATCCGGCGGCTGTCGCCGTTCACCTTGCCGAACGGCGTTTGAATGACCCTGAAATCACACAGGCCCTGGCCGCGGCGAGGCTTGGTCCGGACACCGCGTGGGATCTCGACGCGCTCACGGTCACCGCTTGGCGGTTCCGCGGCGAGGTGACCGGCGCTCGCGCCGTACTCGATGCGGCCCGCGCGGGAGAGACCGTGGCGGCGGCCAAACCGCCGCTCTCCTTCTCGCTCACCTCCGAGCTGGTGACTTCGGCGCTCGGCGGCCTGAACCCCTGGACGATCGCGCTCGCGCTTGGCAGAACGTTTGAAAGCCACGGTAAGCGGCAACTCCGCACCGAGCAGGCCCGGGCCGAAACGGCGCTCGCGGCGGACGATCTCGCCGCTTCGCTCTGGAGCGTCCGCGGCGAAGTGCGCCGCGCTTGGCTCGATCTGGAACTCGCCCGCCGGGAGAGCGCGCTCGCGGAAGGTGAGCTGGCGCTCCGCTCTGACTTCCTCCAGTGGCTGAACACCCAGCTCTCTCTCGGCGCCGCCTCGCGACCCGATCTGGCGACCGCGGCAGCGGACCTTTCGCAGGCGGAAGGGCAGGCGGAGCTGGCGCGGCTCGAAGTCCCCGCCGCCAAGAATCGCCTCGCCGCGGCGCTCGGCCTGCCACCCGCGGCGTTGACGGACCTTTCGTTCGCGCCCCCCGACCTCGACGCGCTCCCCGAGCCGTACGAGGGTGCGGCGGCCGACGCGCTGCGCGAGCGGGCGGTGCTCGACCGGCTCGACCTGCACCGGGCGATCACCGAATACGCGGCCACAGTGGTCGGCCTGCACGCGGAGGTGGCGAAACAGTTTCCCGACTGGACGCTCGGCCCCGGGTTCACCTACGACCGCGGCGACCGGAAGCTGGTTCTCGGCGTCGGGCTCACCCTGCCGCGCCGAGAAGCCGCCCGAGCGGGCATCGACCGCGCCGCGGCGCTCGTGGCCGCGGCGGGGGCCAGGGTCGAGACGGTCCAGGCCCAGGCGATCACCGAAACCGCGGGCGGGATCGAGCGCTACGCCGCCGTCTACGCGGCGCTCGAAAAGGCGGAAGCTGCGCGCGGCGACCGCGCCGCGGCGGTCGCCAACGCCGAGCACCGGCGCGACCTCGGAGCGGCCGATCGAGGAGACGTGCTGTCGGCGGCGCTCGCCGAATGGACCAGTCGGCGCGGCGCGTTCGCCGTCCGGCGCGCCGCGGTCGAGGCCCTGTCGGCGCTCGAACAGGGGGTAGAGCACCCGGTATGGCCGGAGTCGAAACTATGAGCAGACTAGCGCGGGGGTTGGTGGTGGTGGTGGTGGTGGTGGTGGTGATGATGGCGGCGATCGGGGTTTTTGGCCTCTTGGGGGCTTGCTCTCGGGCGGGGGAGGCGCCCCAGGATCTACAGGACGGCAAGGACATCAAGGACAGTAACGGCGGCCCCGAGGTGAAGGGGGAGGGCGTGCTGGTGAGTGCGGCGGATCGGGCACGGCTGGGGATCGCCACGGCCGAGCTACAGGCGACGGAGCGACAGGGGCGGTCGGAGGGGTTTGCCACGGTGATCTCGGTCGAGGCGCTGGGTGAAATCGACGCGGATCTCGCGGCGGCTCGGGTTGCCGCCGTGGCGAGCCGCGCGGCGCTCGCCCGGGCGGAGGCGCTCTACGCCGATCAGGTGAGCGTTTCGCTCGCGGCGGTCGAGACGGCGCGGCAACAGGCGGCGGCGGACGACGCCCAGGTGCAGCGATTGGAGCGCCGCCTGGCGCTCGAATGGGGGCCGAGCGCCGCGGGGTCGCCGTTTTCCGCCGAGGCGTCGCGCCGGGCCTGGCTCGATCGCCTGGCCGTCGGGCGCGCGGCTCTGGCCCGGGTGCAGTTTCCGCTCGGCACGGTGCTCCCCGAGCGTACGCCGACGCTCCATCTGGAAAGCCTCGCGGCCACCGTCAAGACGACCTCCTCTCCAACCGATCGCCTCGCCATCGAACGGGTATGGCCCGCGCCGGAAGATCCCGCCCTCCCAGGCCCGGCGTTCTTCGCCCTGATCTCGGGGCGCGCGCTGCCGCAGATCGGCGAGCGGCTGCGGGCGGGTGCCGATACCTCTCACTTACAACACGGCGTCACGATCCCCGAGAGCGCGATCGTGCTCTCCGGCGGCAGCGCCTGGTGCTTCATCGAGCAGCCCGGCGAAGGCGGGTCGAGCCGCTTCGTCCGCCGGCCGGTGGTCGGGGTAGACGAGGGGGGCAACTCCACCTCGGCGTCCCTTGCGGGTTCCACCCCGGGTGGCACCTTCGCCGCGGCCGGTTTTACCGCGGGCGAGAAGGTGGTGGTCCAGGGCGCGGGTCTCCTGCTCGCCCACGAAGTGAGTTCCGCGGCGGGCTCGGCCGGCGGTGTCGGAGCCAACGCCGACGACGAGGACGACTGAGCCGTGGGCAAGCTGGTCGAATGGAGCCTCCGCTTTCGGGGTGCCGTCGCGGCGCTCACTTTGCTGGGGCTGGTGCTCGGTGCCGGGATCGCGAGGAAGGCGCCGCTCGACGTGTTCCCCGAGTTCGTGCCGCCGGAGGCGTCGATCCAGACCGAGGCGCCCGGCCTGTCGCCCGAGCAGGTGGAACAGCTGGTCACCCGGCCGGTCGAGGCGGCGGTGAACGGTGCGCCGGGGTTGGCGTCGTTGCGTTCCGAATCGATCCCCGGCCTGTCGGTGGTCACCCTCATCTTCGCCGAGGGGAGCGACGTCCAGGCCGCCCGCCAGGGGGTGGCCGAACGGCTCGCGAGCCTTGGAGGGAGCCTTCCCGCCGGGATTCCCGCGCCGAAGGTCTCGCCCCTCGTTTCGAGCACGATGGACCTGCTGAAGATCGGCCTGGTCTCGGACACCGCCGATCCCTTCGAGCTGCGCGATCTCGCCGACTGGACGCTCAAACCGCGGTTGCTCGCGGTGCCGGGGGTCGCGCGCCTCACCGTTTTCGGCGGCGCGGTGCGCGAGCTTCAGATCCTCCCCGACTTCGGCCGAATGGCCGCCTACGGCTTGACGCTCGCCGATTTGGCGGCGGCGGCCCGCGGCGCGCTCGCCCTGCGGGGAGCCGGCTTTGTCGACCTCGCGGCCCAGCGGGTGCTGATCTCCACCCCGACACCGAGCCCCGATCCGGAGGCGCTCGGCCTCACCGTGGTCGCCGTCCGCTCCGGTGTCTCGATCCGCCTGCGCGACGTGGCGAAGGTGGTGATGGGCGAGGCGCTCAAGGTGGGCGATGCGCGGATTCAAGGGCGCCCCGGCGTACTGCTCACGATCTCCGGCCAGTACGGCGCGAACACCCTCGCCACCACCCAAGGGGTCGAAGCCGCTCTGGCCGAGCTGACCCCGGCGCTCGCCGCGCGCGGGATCCAGGTCTATCCGGCGCTCCACCGGCCGGCGAACTTCATCGAGCGCGCGCTCGCCGATCTGGGCGGCGCCTTGGGGCTCGGCGCGTTGATGATCCTCGCGATCCTGATGCTCTTCCTGCGCGACCCGCGCTCGGTGCTGATTTCGTTTCTCACCATCCCGCTCTCGCTGCTCGCGGCGGTGGCCGTGCTCGTCCACTTCGGCCAGACGCTCAACACCATGACGCTCGGCGGCTTCGCCGTCGCCTTGGGTGTCCTGGTCGACGACGCGATCATCGATGTCGAAATCATCCTCCGCAGGCTGCGCGAAATTTTGAGGGCCGACCGGCCGAGGCCGCGCCTGGCGGTGATCCGCGCCGCCTCGCTCGAAATTCGCGGTGCGGTGCTCTACGCCACGCTGGTCGTGCTGATCGCCTTCCTCCCGGTGCTGCTCGCCACCGGCGTTCAAGGGCGATTCCTCCGTCCGCTCGCCACGGCGTTCGCCCTCGCGGTCCTCGCCTCGCTCGCCGTGGCCTTTACGGTTACCCCGGCGCTCTGCGCCCTACTGCTGCCCGAGCGCCAGAAGACGACCCAGCCCCGCTGGCTCGCGGCGCTCGCCCGGGGTCACTCCCGAGCGCTGTCGTTTGCCGAGCATCGCTTCGGTCTCTCGGCGGCGGCCCTAGTGATTGCCCTGGTTGCGGCCCTCGCCTGGCTCCCCTCGCTCGGCGGCGAGCTGCTCCCGGCGTTTCGTGAAGGGCACTTCGTGCTCCAGGTTTCGAGCCGCCTTCCCGGCACCTCGCTCTCCGAGATGCTGGGCCTGGGCGAACGGTTGAGCCGCGACCTGCTCAAACTGCCGTTCGTCGCGACCGTCGAGCAGCAGGTGGGCCGCGCCGAGCTGGGCGAAGACACCTGGGGTCCCCACCGGAGCGAGCTGCATCTGGAACTCAAAGCCGGTTCGCAGCTCGACGAGACGAAAGTGCAGGAGCAGCTCCGCCAGGTGCTCGCCGCCTACCCCGGAGTGCGCGGCGAAGTGCTCACCTTTCTCGGCGACCGGATCAGCGAAAGCCTGACAGGTGAGACCGCGCAGGTGGTGGTGCTGGTGTTCGGCGACCGGCTGGACGACCTCGATCTCGCGGCCGGCGCGGTCGCCCAAACGCTTTCGAGTATCCCCGGCGTGGTCGATCTTCAGCTCAAAAAAGAGAGCGGTACGCCGATGCTTTCGGTGAAGCTCGACCCCCGCGCGCTCGCGACCTACGGCCTACGGACCGACGATGCGCTGGACGCGATCGCGACCGCCTATGCCGGAGCAAGCGTCGGCGAGACTTTCGAGGGAGCGCGGACGATTCAGGCGGTGATCCGGCTCGACCCGAAACAACGCGGCCGGCTCGATGCGCTCTCGTCGCTCTGGCTCTCGGGAGGAGTGGGCGGCCCTTCCGGCCGGGTGCCGCTCTCGCGCGTGGCGACGGTCGCCCTCGCGGACGGCCGGGCGAGCATCCAGCACGAAGGGGGGCGCCGCCGGGTCGCGGTGACGTTCAACGTCGGCGGCCAACCGTTCGATCAGGTGGTCAAGGCGGCAAAGACGAAGCTCGCGAAGCTCCGCCTGCCCTCCGGCGTCGAGCTGAGCTTCGCGGGCGCCGCCGAATCCGAAGCCCAGGCCCGGCGCGGGCTGCTGCTCGACACCGCGCTCGCGGTCGGCCTGGTGATGCTCGTTCTGTTCCTCGCCTTCCGCCGCCGCACCTACCCCTGGCTGGTGCTCGCCGGCCTGCCGTTCTGCCTGATCGGCAGCATCCTCGCCGTCGGCCTCTCCGGCGTCGGGCTCACGCTCGGAGCCCTGGTCGGCCTGGTCACCGTCTTCGGCATCGGAGCCAGGAACTCGATCCTCCTCCTCGCCCACTTCGAACACCTGGTCGACGACGAAGGCGCCCCCTGGAACCGCGAAACCCTCCGCCGCGGCACGGCCGAGCGCCTGGTGCCGATCCTGATGACCGCCCTGGTGACAGGCCTCGGCCTGGTCCCACTGGCGATCGGCCTTCACCGCCCGGGGCACGAAATCGAAGGTCCGATGGCGGTGGCGGTGCTCGGCGGCCTCGCGACCTCGACGCTGCTGAACCTGATCCTGATGCCTGAGTTAGCTTGGCGGTTCGGAGGGCGAACCCCGCAGGCCTAAGCAACCCGCCGTGCGATGTAGAGACGCCCCAGTACCCAACCACGACAGAACCGGGTGCTGGCCGTCGGGGCGTCTCCGGGTGACCACGACCCTGTCCTCACAGCCCCCACCGCGCCCGAAAGACCGCTCACCCCATTTCCGCGGGTTTTGATCCCAAAGGCTGCGCGCCTGCGGATCGGCAGGATTACGCTAGGCCTCGAACTCTAGACGGCCCGTCGGCGCGACGGTTCCCCTCTTCGCGTCGGCGGTCGTCGAGCTCTCCTCCTCCTGCCGGCGGGGTTGGAGCGGCGTCCTCCGACGCTCCCGATCTCGTCGGCCCTTTTTTTTGCCGCCCTTTTCTCATCGGGCCGGCGGTCGGAAATCCGCTTTTCATCTGCCGTTCATCCATCCTCTGGTACACCGTGCGCCATGAGGTGCAAATCGACGTTTCGCTCTTCGGCTCAAGCTCTCTTGATCGTAGGGGGCTGCGCCCTCGCGCTCGTTCCGGCGGCGGCCCGCGCGGATGACGAGACTCTGCCAACGGCCGCCGAACTCGAACGGCGCGGCGCGGTGATCGGGGAAGTCACCTTCAAACTGAAGAACATCTTCGACCCCGATGTGCCGGAAGAGAATCGAAAGCTGTTTCGCGCAGCGAATCATCTTCACCGCACCACGCGGGAACATGTGATCGAGGATCTTCTGCTGTTCCGCCCGGGCGATCGCTACTCGGTGACCAAAATCGAGGAGTCGGAGCGCCTGTTGCGTTCGAGCCACTACTTCTATGACCCGGAGATCCGGGTCGTCCGCTACGCCGAAGGCAAAGTCGATCTTCAAGTGGCCACCCGCGACCTGTGGACGCTCAAAGGCGGGGCCGGGGTCGGCCGGAGCGGCGGCGCCAACTCGACCCATTTCCAGCTCCAGGACACGAACCTGCTCGGCACCGGCCGGACCTTGGATCTCGAACGGTCGACCACCGTCGATCGAACCTCGTCGCTGGTCCATTACCGAGACCCGAACGTCGGCCACAGCCGAGTTTTGCTCGATGTGGGTTATGCCAGCAACAGCGACGGCGATCTCAAGAGTCTGGCGGTCGAGCGGCCGTTCTTCTCGTTCGATAGTCGCTGGGCGGCCGGATTGAGCGCGGAGGCCGACGATCGGGTCGATTCGCTCTACCAGCTCGGCCAGGTTTCCGAGGCGTTCCGCAACAAGTCCGAGAAATTCACCCTCTACGGCGGTCTCTCGCGGGGCGGCTCGAACGATTCGGGGAGAGACTCCGAGGATTCCTTCGCCAAGGAAGGGCGGGTTCACCGTTTTTCGGTCGGCTTTACGTTTGCCCGGAATCAGTTCGCTCCCGAGCTGGACCGGCCGACGCCCGGCAATCTGCCGCCGGACCGGACGCTCGCCTACCCATGGATCGCCTTCGACTCGGTGGGCAACGACTTCTTGAAGACCCGCAACTTCGATCAGCTCGGCCGGGCGGAAGACCTGTCGCTCGGCCGACGCCTCCATGCCCGATTCGGGATCTCGGCGACGGCGTTCGGCGCGGATCGCGACGAGGCGGTGTTCGACAGCACGGCGAGCTGGGGGTACCAGCCGACCGACCATCCAACCCACACGCTCCTGGTGTCGGGCTCCGCCTCGGGCCGTTACGGCTCGGGCGGCGGGCGCAACCTACAGGCGGGAGCGCGGGCGCGCTACTACGTGCGGAACTTTGGCGACCAGCTGTTCCTCGCTTCGGTCGAAGCCGACGCGACCCGCAATCTCGATCCGGAGAGCCAGCTACTGCTCGGCGGCGACAGCGGCCTACGCGGCTATCCGCTGCGCTACCAGGACGGCGACCGACGGGTGCTGATCTCGCTGGAACAGCGGGTGTTCACGAATTGGTACCCGTTCCGGCTGTTTCACGTCGGCGGCGCGGTCTTCTTCGATGCCGGCCAGGTCTGGTCGAACGATCCGTCGAAAGAGGCGAGAATCCAGGGCCTGCTCAAGGACATCGGGTTCGGCCTGCGTCTGGGCTCCAGCCGTTCGTCTCTGGGCTCGGTCGTCCACCTCGACCTCGCATTCCCCTTGGATGGCGACGGCTCGATCAAGCGGGTTCAGTATCTCGTGTCGTCGCGGACCGGATTCTAAGCGGGGCGGCTCAGCGTTTCGGCGTGTGCCAGGTGAAATTGATCACGATCGGTTGATCGATCCCTTTGTGAATCACCTGCTCGGCGCCGTAGTGGTAGAGCGTGGCGCCGAGGTCGACGCCGAAGCCGCTCCGGGTGTGCTCGAAGATCACCCCGGCTCCGACATAACCGTCTCCCAGGTGCAGGCCGCGGCCGACCGAACCGGTGTCGCCGGAAAGATCGAACCCGGGGCCGGTGATCCGTCCGACGAAACCCTGGCGCGGTAGCGGGAGCGCGCCGATCACCCGCGGCGCGATCGTCCAACTCGCACCCAAAGCCCGCTCCTGGCGATAGCCGATGTAGGGGGTGACGAAATCGTACTTCGCGCTGTGGTCGAGCAGGCCGGAGACCCCGGCGCTCTGTCCCGTCTCGATCCGGTAGTCGAGCGTATAGTTGGAGAGATCGAGCCGCTCCCAGAGCGCGCCGAAGGTCCAGGTGGAGGCGCGCCCTTTCGGCTGCCAGACCACTCCCCCGCCGAAGCCGAGGTGGGCCAAGTCGCCTTGCGGGTTCGAAAACGTCGCGAATTCCGGCAGATCGAGCGGAATGTCGCGCCGGAACAGCGGATGGAACAGTTCGCGGCCGGAGCTGCCGGAAAAGCTCATCGCGTCGTAGAAACCGACCGCCTGAAGGCCCCAACGATCGTTGAGGGCGCGGGTGGCTCCCAGGCCGAACAGAACGCCGGAGAGATCGACGAATCCACCGCCGTTTTTGGCCCCCGCGGCCTGGGCCTCGATCTGCCATTCCCCCTGGGTGCTCCCCGCGAGGGACGGAGCCGCGAGCGGCAGCGTGAGGTAGCGCAAATTCATCGCGCTCTCGGGCAGATGCTCGGTGATGTACTCGATGTCCTCACCGGGATTGGCGACCGCCGCCTCCGCCGGCCGCCCCACGCTCCCGATGGCGACCCAACAGAGAACGACGGAAAGGACGGGCAAACCCCTCTTCGGCGGAATCTTCATTTTTTGATCTCGGCTCTTTGATCCCCGGGCGTCTGCAGCAGGTAACCGCCGTTACGATACAGCTCGTCGGCCCCGTCGTAATAGGCGATCGCGTCTTCGATTAGCTCGTGACCTTCCCGATCCGGTTGGGGGATCGGTACGAACTGATTGTCCGCACCGACCGAGTAGAGCGAGGTGCGCCCCTGGAGCCCGAGCACGGCGATCCGGCCGCCGCGCATCAGGGCGATCTCGTTGTTGTGGGTCATCAGCGCCCGCCCCCGCTCCGGAGAGATGCGAAAGACGTCGTGGCCGAAGAAGCGCGATTCGTAGCTCATGCCCAGCAGGCCGAGGATCGTGGGGGCGATGTCGAGCGACGAGGCGAGCGTATCGAGCCGCTCCCCGGCCGGCACGATGCCCGGACCGAGAAACAGGATCGGCACCTCGTAACTCGGCAGCGGGATCTCCTCGGCGCCATAGACCCGCGCCCCATGATCGCCCATCAGCACGAACAGGGTGTGGTCGTAAAAGGCATGCGTTTTGGCCTGCTCGATGAAGCGGCCGAGCGCCCAGTCGGCATAGCGCACCACGTTCTCGCGTCGCTTGAGTTTCGGATCGGGCCGGATCGGGCCGTCGGGGAAAGTGTACGGCCGGTGGTTCGAAACCGAGAGGATCAGCGTGTAGAACGGTTTTCCCGCGGACTCGAAGCCATCCATCTTGATCAGCGCTTCGTCGAAAATCGCCTGATCCGAGGCCCCCCAGGCGGTGGTGAATGTTCCTTCCGGGTAGTCCTTCTGCTCGAAGATCTCGTCGACGCCGTTGTCCGTCAAATAGCTACCCATGCCGTCGAACAGCGCCCGCCCGCCATAGACCCAGAGGGTCTCGTAGCCGCGCTCGCGCAGCAGTCCGGGGAGGGTGAAGAGATTTTTCGAGGCCGGACGTCGGACCACCGAGATGCCGGGCAGCGGCGGCAGCGACGAGGTGGTCGCCTCGATCGCGCGAATCGTCCGATTGCCGGTCGAATAGGCCTGGGTGAGCAAGGTGCCCTCTTGCGTCAAGGCGTCGAAATGAGGCGTCAGGCTTACCGGCCGCGGATGAAGCGCGCCGATGAACTCCGAACCGAGGCTCTCTTCGAGCACGACGACGACGTTCAGCGGCCGGGGCGGCACCATGCCGCGTACCGCCCGCAGGGTGGACTTCGCCGCGAACGAGTCCGGCGCGGTGGCCGGCTCGGCGAGGAGCCGTCGAAGCCGCGGAAAGACCTGAGCGTCCGGCCGCGTGGCGTACAGGCCCTCATAGCTCGCGTTGCTCCCGGCGAGCGCCGCGACGAACGAGAGGTAGCCGTTGCCCGCGATCTGGTTGAGCGCGCGATCCGCGGAGACCTCGGCGAGCGAGGACGGCAGGCCGAGCGTCAACGCGGCGAGCAGGGCAAGGTAGGCGCCGAGCCCGACCAGCCGCCGTCGCCAGGGAGACGGCTCACCCCAGGCTCGGGCGAGCGGCCGGCGCAGCGCAGCGAGCAAACCGAGCGTCGCGACGAACAGCACCGCGACGATTTTGCCGGTCGGGTAGCTCTGCCAGATGTTGTCGGCCACCTCGGTAGGGAACATCAGGTAGTCGACCGCGACGAAGTTGAACCGGCCGTTGAACTCGAGGAAGAAAAACAGCTCGACGACCGCGACGAACAGCGCGCCGAAGAGAGCGAAGAACAGCCCGACATGAAGCAGAACGCGCTGGCCCCGGCGCGCGAACCAACGTTGCGGAAGCAAGGCGAGGTAGAGCATTAAAGGAAGGGCCACCCACAGCGCGGCGACGGCATCGAGCAAAGCACCGCTGCCGAGCGCCGCGAGCGTCGGCGCAAAGCCGTTGCGGCTCGGCACGTGCTGGAGGCCGAGCAGTACCAGACGGGTGATCAGAAACAGAGTCCAGAGGAAGGCGACCCAGATCAGGGCGAAACGAAACCGGCCCAGGAGTAGGCGCCGAGGTGCGATGGCTGCGGTCGAGGGCATGTCTTTCCTTAGGTGAATTGAGAATCTCCGAAGCGATCCCAGCCCAGTGTACGGAGGGCCAGATGAACCGGAGATGAAGCGGCGGGGAGCCGCGTCACTCAGGAAGGGAGATGCCGCGGACCGGTCTCCACGGCTGACTGCGCCGCGAGACCGGAGGTACACCCATGGGGAATCGCGATCCGCGACGGATCTGTCGCGGGAAGTTGGTGGGATGGCCAGAAGGGACCTAGGAATACGACAAGGATCGCGATGGCGCTTCGCTTCCGGAGGGCATGAACGGCCGGCATAGTTGCCTGCCAACTTAAAACGGTAGAAGATTCCCTCTCATGGAAATCGACTTGGCCACTCTCCGCGAGATGCATCCGCGGCTCCCCGAGGATCTCGCCTTCGTGATGATCGGCCGCGCCGCGCTCAGTCTTCAGAGGAACGGCCATGGGTCGCCCGTCAACCTCCGGGTGGATGTCGACCGCGCCGTCAGCCAGGGTGAGCTTGCCTGGCCAATTTCCGATCCGGACTTCTTGGAACAGCATGATTCCAAACGCCTAACCGAGGACGGCGCCGAGGCGATCGCTCTCGCCCTCGGCCGTCGGGCTCGTGGTTGGCAGGTCGTACGGCGGATGCAGCAGGGCGAAAGTGCGGATTGGCTCTTGGAAGGTGCCGGTGAAGAATCCAAGCAACGCATTGCCCTGGAAGTGAGCGGCGTCGCCTGCGGCAGCATCGCATCCCGGCTGGCCGATAAGTTGAATCAAGTGGCGGAGAGCGAGGACATGGACCAGCAATGGGCCGGAATCGTGGGCTTCGAGGAACCGGTCGCGGCTCTGCGGTCGGCGAAAGTCGTGAAGCCGTGAGCACGGATCTTCTCAACACCCTGGTCACCGGAGCCATCTGGCGCGCGGAGCAGCTGGAAGAGCAGGGGATCGGCTCGGCCCCGCTCGCTTGGGCGGAGGTCTCCTCTCTGGAGGAGAGGCTGGCGATTGCCATTCCCGCCTCCCAACCAGAGGGGCGCATCGCCCGGCGCGGAGCGGTTCGGGCGGCGTTGAAGGCTCGGGACTCTGCCCGTGCTCAAGCGCTGACCGAACGCTACCTCGCCGAGAAAAATACAACCCCGACGCTGCGGACGACCCTCCGCCAATTGCTCGAGGAGGACGCCCGATCTCTCGCCGACCGGTTTCGCCACGCGGCGAAGGTCGTCGACGAAGCGCGCGTTCTGGCGCTCTGGCTTCACGAGGGCGGCGCCTTCGGACTAGCTGCCTGACGGCCGTGGAAACGCTCGCCTTCTACTCCTACAAGGGCGGCGTCGGGCGCTCGCTGCTGCTCGCGAACGCGGCGCGCTTCTTGGCTTCCCTCGGTAAAGGCGTCGTCGCCCTCGACTTCGACTTCGAGGCGCCCGGCCTCCATTACAAGTTGGGGCATGCGCCCCAAGGCGAGAGGCGACTCTCGGGCGGCGCCGTCCCCTATCTCGTCGCAACCGCCCGGGATTCCACGTCCCCGCCGCCACTCGAAGAACACATGATCGAGATTCCTGTGCCGCCAGGAACCAGCGGCTGGTTGCGGCTGATGCCCGCCGGACCAGCCCCGGATCGGGCCTACTGGGCGGCGCTCAAGCAGCTCGGCGAGGCGGTCCGCTTCGACGATCCGAGCGGCCAAGGGTTGATGCCCTTGCTCGATCTGTACGGCCGCATCCGAGACGAGCTGAAGCCTGACTACCTTCTGATCGACGCGCGCACGGGAGTCACGGAGTTGGGCGGGATCGCCACCACGATTCTCGCGGATACGGTGGTCTGCATTTTCGTGGCGAACCAAGAATCGCTGGACGGCACCCTGATGGTCGCGGAAGCGTTGAAGTCAGCCCCACGGCTCAAAGGGCAACGACCGATTCGAGTGGTGCCGGTCCTGACCCGAATGACCTCGCAGCTTCCCTCCGAGGGGCCTCTTGCAGAAGGCGTCAAGCGACTGCTCGATCTGGGAGCCAGGGCGCCAGGCAAAAAAGAGTCCAAGCTCTTCGAGCTTCCCCATGACGCTTTGGTGGGCGTCGCGGACCGAATCACCGGGATGCCCTCCGTCGTTTTCTCTCCTCTTTTCAGGTCGTACGTGGAGCTGTTCCGCGAGTTGGTCCCCGCCTCCGAGCAACAGGCCATGGAGGCGTGGAACCATCTGTATCAGGACGTCTCTAGGATGAACTGAAGGGGAGCCATTACCTCCCGGTCCACGTCAGCTCGCACCGCGCATGGCACCGCAGCGCGTGATGAACGCCTGTGTGTTCCGGGGGCGCTGGGGAGGTACGACAAAGGCAAGACTCACCCGCCGAAAATCCACCGCCGTGCCGCCGCGCTCGGCATGGCGGCCGAGGCGAGGTATCCCTGGTAGAGATCGCAGCCGCGGTCGCGCAGAAAGTCGAGCTGGGCCGGTGTCTCTACCCCTTCGGCGATCGTCTGGAGGCCGAGCCCGCGGGCCAGCTCGATGATCGCGGTGACGATCGCCCTGCCTTGCCGTCCTTCGTCGATGCCGCGCACGAACTCGCGATCGATCTTGAGCACGTCGAGCGGCAGCCGCTGCAGGTAGGAGAACGACGCATGGCCCGCGCCGAAGTCGTCGAGCGCGATCCGGATGCCGCGCTCGCGGATCGCCGCTAGCAGGAGGGCCGTGCGCTCGATTTCGACCATCGCCGCGCTTTCGGTGATCTCCAGGTCGAGTCGGTTGGCCGCCAGGCCGGTCTCGGCGAGGATCGTCTCGATCGTCGCCAGCAGATCGCCCCGCACCAGTTGATGCGGCGAAAGGTTGACCGCCAGGCGCGCCGAGGCGGGCCAGGCGCTCGCCTCCCGGCAACCGGCCGCGAGCGCCCAACGGCCGAGCGCTCCGATCAAGAACGAGCTTTCCGCCGCGGCGATGAACTCGGAAGGGGGCACCAGGCCCCGAATCGGGTGGCGCCAGCGCATCAGCGCTTCGAAACCGATCGTGCGGCCGGTCGCGATCTCGATCTGCGGCTGGTAGAACAGGTCGAACTCGCTCTGTTCGAGGCCCAGGCGCAGCTCGCTTTCGAGCGTCATTTGAGCGAACACCTGCGCCGACAGGTCAGGCGAACAGAGCTGGTAGCCGTTTCTCCCCCGCTCCTTGGCGCGATACATCGCGACGTCCGCCCCGGTGAGCAGCGCTTCGGCGTCCGCCCCGTCGGTCGGAAACAGGCTGATCCCGATGCTCGTGGTCACGAACAGGCGACGGCCGTTGATCTCCATCGGCTCTTCGACCGCCCGCAAGATGCGCCCCGCGAGGTCCTCGGCGCGGCGCGGGTCGTCGAACCGCGGCACCAGCAGGATGAACTCGTCGCCGCCGACCCGCGCCACCGTCTCGTCGCGCCCGGCCACCCGCAGCAGGCGCGAGGCGATCTGCTGCAACATCCGGTCGCCCGCGCTGTGGCCGAGCGTATCGTTGACCCGCTTGAACTGATCGAGGTCGAGGAAGAGCACCGCGAGGTCGCCGTCGCGCTCGGCGGCGTCCAAGAGCGCCGCGTTCAGGCGGTCGAGCAGGAGCGCCCGATTGGGCAGCCCGGTGAGGCCATCGTGGTAGGCGAGATGAAAGATCTGCCGCTCGGCCTCTTTACGCGCCGTGATGTCGACGATCGAGCCTTCGAGAAAATCGGGACCGTCCTCCACGCCGCTTTGCAGGCTGGTGGTCGCCGAGACCCAGACCGGGGTGCCGTCGCGGCGGCGCATGCACAGCTCGTGGTCGGACAGGCTCGCGTGCTCTCGCAGATCCGCGATCGTCCGCTCCCGTTCGCCGGCATCCTGGTGCAGATCGAACGCATCGCGGCCGATCAGATCCCAGCGCGACTCATAGCCAAGAATCCGAGCGTAGGCATCGTTGCAGTCGATGATCTTGCCCGTCACGCTGGTGCGGAAGAGGCCCGCGACGTGGCGCTCGAACAGGCTCCGATAGCGCTCTTCGGACGCCGTGAGGGCCGCCTGCGCGCGGACCCGCTCGGTGGCATCGCGAAAGCTCCAGACGCGGCCGACCGGTTCGCCGTCCTCGATCTGCGGGATCGAAAAACGCTCGAAGACCCGGCCGTCCTGGAAACGCAAAACGTCAAACGAGTCGCTGAACGGGTCGGCATACAGCTCGCGCACCCGGCCGAGAAAGCTCTGCGGGTCGACCAACTGACCGACCACCGCGGCGAGCGCCGCCGCGTCGTCTCCACCCTCCAAGAACTCCTCGGAGATCCCCCACATCTGTCCGAAGCGGCGATTGTGCGCGACGATCCGGCCCTCGCGATCGACCACCAAGAGGCCGTCCGCCGTCGATTCGAGGGTCGAGCGGAGTAGCGCGAGCGAGCGTCGCGTCGCCTCTTCAGAAGCCATGACGAAAGACCGGGGCCCCTCCAAGGTCACAACGACGCCGCCGTCACCCAAGCTCCGCGAGAGCAGCCTGGAGACGCGGCATCGCCGCCTCGATCTCCGCCTCGGACACCGCTCCGACCGATAGGCGGAACCAGCCCGAATCGTGGGGGTAGCCGAACGCACGGAACGGCACGACCGCGAACCCGGCTTTTTCGAGCAGGAAGCGGCGAATGTTCGAGTCGCTTCCGAGGCGTTCCGCCAAGTCGAACTTCGCCGACAGGTAGATCGCGCCGGCCGGCGGCAGCGCCGAGATCGGAAAACCCGCATCGCCGAGCGCCGCCAGGCCCGCGTGGAGCGTCGTCAGGCGCGCGAGCGCGCCGGAGCGGATCGGTTCGATCAGCGGCTCGACCGCCGCCGGGTCGGCGAATATCTCGGCGGTCGCCACCTGCTCCGGCCGCGGCGCCCAGGCGCCGACGTGACCGATCAGATCGCGCATCCGCGACAGCAGATACGGGGGACCGACAGCCCAGCCGACCCGCAGGCCGGTCGCCGCAAACGCCTTGCTGATGCCATCGACGAAAACCGTGTACCGGCCGACTTCCGGCACCAGGCCGACGGGCGAAAAGTGCGGCGCCGAAGCCGCCGCGAGCAGCCAGTAGATCTGGTCGAACAGGATGAACAACGGTCGCTCGGCCGCCCGGCGCCGTCGATTCTCGGCCACCACCAGCTCGGCGATCTCCCCCAGAGCCTCGCGGTGGAACCCCGTTCCCGCCGGGTTCAAGGGGCTGTTCAAGACCAGGAGCCGGGCACCGCGCAGGTGAGGCTCCAGATCGGCGGCGGTCGGCAGAAAACCCGCCTCGGGTGTCGTCGGCACGGCGATCCCTTGGGCTCCCGTCAAGTGGCAGTAGTGATTGTTGTTCCAGGAGGGGATCGGGTAGACCACCTTGTCGCCGGGCTCGACGATCGCCTGATAGGTCGACCAGAGGACCGGCCGGGCGCCCGACGCGATCCCGATGCCATCGATCGGATAGGACAGGCCAAGCCGCTGCTCGTAGAACGCCGCGACCGCCTGGCGCAAGGCGGGAATGCCATCGGACGGCGGATAGTTGGTCTCCCCTGCCACCAGCGCCCGGATGACCGCATCTTCCAAGGCCTTGGGGATGCGGAACTGCTGCGGCGAAAAGTCGCCGACGGTCAGGTTGCAGATCGGCGCGCCGCTTTCGCGCAGAGCCCGAACTTCCCCCGCGATCCGCAGGATCTCCGAGCCGACGAGGTGAAAAGCCATAGACCCCACTCCGTCCTGGGCGACGTCCGGGGGAGAGAGGTCAAGCGCGAGCGTCGTGGCCATGCGGACTCCTAGAAGCGAACGATCGGGGCGAAAAACCCTGAGGCTGGAGCCCCAAGGTTACCGAACCGGCGGCCCGGAGCCAAACAGCAATGGTGCAAGGCCGCTAAAGACGGAACCCGTCAGCGCTCTCTTCCGAGGCGCGCGGACGGGTTCGTCCATAGGCGGGGCTTCGAGGGATCCGGTTTCGCGCCTATTGCGGAGCGACCGTCGAAGTAGGCGCTCCGGCGGTGGGATTGCCGGAGTTTCGGATGTCGCCAATCGAGATGATCTGGCCGCTGTTGGCGACCTGAAGCCCGGTCGAGTTGGCAAAAACCGTCGTATCGGTGACGCGGACGATCGTTCCGGAACCGTCGGAGCGAATGCCCGCCAGACCGTTGGAGGTCGCGGCACTGCCGATGATCATCAGGCCGTTTGAACCCGACGTGTTGAGCGCTTCGAACCCCTGTGTGGAATTCGCCGAGGCGACGCTGTCGCGAACCGTGATGTTGGCCAACCCCTCGACGTGAACGCCAAAGTGGTTGCGTTCTAGGCGCACGTGATCGATCGAGCCGATCGCCGAACCGACGCCGCTCGGTTTGATGAAGATCCCGCCACCGGTCGGCGTCGCATTGTCGATGATTACGGTGTCGAGCACGAACAGGTTCGAGGAGCCGGAAGGTTCAAAGTCGATCGCCCTCTGGACAAAACCCTTGAACGAGCATCGCTCGACGTGAAGCGCACCTCCCGCCAGGAATCGAATGCCGTTCAGCCCGGTACCGAGCCCTTCGAAGTCGAGACCGCGCAGGACGACCACATCGGTGGCGCCTGCATTGACAATGATCCCGTTGGTTCCCGAGACCAGGACGCCGGCCTCGACGTGTTCGGCGACGATCGAAATCGCCTTGGTGATCGTCACGGCCCCGAAACCGCCCGGATCGAGGACATTGATCTCGCCCTTCGCGGCCGTTTTGGAGATCGCCCCCGCAAACGTCTTACAAGGGGCGGTCCGGCTGCACGGGTTCGCATCGTCGCCGACGCCGGACACCCACGTCCGCGTCGCTTGGGCGGACGCCATGGTAGAGAACGGCAACAAGGCCATCAGGAGTACAACGGGGCGGAGAGATCGGAAGAATCGGACGTCCATCACAGGCTCCTTGTTCTCCGCGCGGGACAAGCCGCGCGGAAGCGGCTCTCGTGCCCTCCAGGGGCCGAGCCATGGCCTGTAGGCTCGCGACGCCCTGGATATGTTTCACCCCAACCGGAGAACGCGCGAGCCCTGTCCGCCCCTATTCCCTACTCACTGCCGCGGTACGGTCATCGTCGGCGCGCCCGAGCCGTCGTTTTCGTTGGTTCCGAAGGAGATCAGCGACCCGCCGCTCGCGGTGACCAATCCGGACGTATTGGCGATGAAGCTCGATTCGGTGATCCTGGCGATGGCGAGACCTTCGGATCGGAGGCCCGTACCGTTGAACGAAGAGACCGTCCGGGTGAGAAACAACGTCGGCCCGGACGAAGTCCCGACCGCTCCGAAGCCTTCGTTGGTGTTATTGAGCGCAACGCTGTCTCGCACCGCCACCCGCGAGGATTCTTCCGCGCGCAAACCGAACAGATTTCGATTCAGGTTCACCCGATCGAGCACGACGGTCGCGATCCCTCCGGGCTGGGGATGGACCCAGATGCCTCCCCCATTGGTCGCGTTGTTCTGATTACGGATGACGGTATCCACCACGGTCAGGCGCGCCTTCCCCGCCGGGGAAAAGTCGATCCCCACCCGCGAAAAGTCCTGAATCGTGCAGTTCTCGATCGTCAGGGTGCTGCCGGAAACGTAGGAAATCGCATTGAGCCCGGTTCCCAGCCCTTCGAAGTCGAGACCGCGCAGGACGACGTCACCGGCACCCGCGTTGACGATGATTCCGTTGGTTCCGGAAACCAAGACTCCGGCCGTCACCCCCTCCGCCGAGATGGTGATCGACTTGGTGATCGTGACGGCGCCGAATCCACCGGGATCGAGGACGTTGATCTCGCCGCCGGCCGCCGTCTTGCTGATGGCTCCCGCGAACGTCTTGCACGGCGCGGTGCGACTACACGGGTTCGCATCGTCGCCGACGCCGGAGACCCAGGTCCGGGTGGCCTGTGCGCCCACGGGGAGCGACGCGAGAAGCGCGAGCGCGAGGGCGGGAATCCATGAGCGAAGGAGAAGGGACCGCATGGCAACCTCCTGGGACTGAGCCGGATACGCCGAGGGCATCAACGCCCCGGCGCCGTTCCTTCCGAAACGGTGGAATCGGGAGAGACGAGAGCCTACACCTGCGCGAAACGCGCGGGTATCCCTATTTTCAGTGCAGGGCGGTGTATACGGAGACGGCTACGGCTACGACGCTCGCGACCAGGCAGACGATGGCGCCCAGGGCGTGATCGGCACGCTCTTCTTTCAATGGATTCAGCCACATCGCCAGCAACCAACCGCCGGCAAATCCGCCGATGTGCGCCCAGTTGTCGATCACGCCACGCATGAAGAAGCCGAAGGCGAACAAGGGCAGGAGCCAGCTCCATGTTTGGCTCTTGATGTACTGGTTGCCCGTACGCCGGCCGTAGTAGATCAACGCTCCGAGCAAGCCGCAGATCCCCGCCGAAGCGCCCAAGGTTAGCTCCCCCCCTTGCAATCCAGGGATCGGAATCTGGAGCCGGTTCGCTCCCGAGCTGACCAGGAAGCCGAACACCGAGGAGCCGGTAAACAAGATCACCATCCGGCCCGGACCGTAGAGGTGCGCTACGCCGGGGGCCAGGTTGCGCAACGACATCATGTTAAAGAAGATGTGCAGGAGCCCCGCATGGAGGAACCCAGCGGAGAGGGGAGTCCACCAGCGGCCGAACTGGAACATGGGCCACGAGCCGCTCGCCCCGAAGACGATCATCGCTTTCTGGCTTGGCGCGAGGAACCCAAGCAAGCCGCCGCCCTGGATACCGCTCGGATCGAACACGAGCATCACGGCGTAGATCACGATACAGGCCCCGATCATGATCGCCGAGAAGCCCAGATCGCTGCCCAGCCGCTGCAAGACTCCCACGAACCCGAACAACCCCGGCCGCGCCCGGCCGCAATAGGGGCACTTGGGCTCCGAGACGTCGACCAACCTGCCGCAGGTCGGGCAGACGATCGCACCGCTTCGCTGACGAGGGCTCATGGCCGCGAACGCTACCACGCCAAGCGCCGCGCCTCGAAGGCTACGGACGCCCGGAATCCCGGTCCCGCCTTACGCTTGCGGCTGGGACGCCGCGACCCGGTATCTCTCGGCGAGATCCGGCTTGCCCATCGCTTGATACAGATTGACTAGGTGCTCGCGGATACGCCGCTCGACTATCGGAGTCGGAGACTTGGGAAGCTCCCCTAACGCTTGAAGGAGTAGAGGCTCGGCGCTCGCAAAATCCTGCCGCTCCGCCCGGCAGCCACCGATGACGCCATGCGACTCGGCCATCGCTTCTTGGCTGCCGCTCTTGACTTCGAGTAAAGAAATCGCTTTCTCGGCAAGGCCCTCCGCTTCCCCACAGCCCTTTCGCTCGGCGAGGAAAGCGGCGAGATGGGAGAGGAAGACGCCGCAGTTGCGATCCTCGTTGCCGCTCTTCTCGCAGATCGAGACCGCTTCGCGATAGGGACTCTCGGCCTTGTTCCATTGTCCAGTCGTCTCGTAGAGCCGGGCAAGATTACTCAGAGGCGGCGCATTCTTGGGATGAGTAGGACCAAGTACTACCTTCCGCATAGCGATGGATTGAAGGTAAAGCTTCTCTGCTTCTTCGTTCCGATCCAGAGGTTCGAGAACGGAAGCCAGGCTGTTGAGGGTGCGCGCCACCTCGATCGATGGCTCGCCGAATTCCTTCCGTCGAAGGTCCAAAGACTGGCGATAGAGCGCCTCGGCCTCCTTGTACATTTTTTGATGCCTCTGGACATCGGCGAGACCGGCCAGCGCGATTGCCACAGACTTGTTTTTCGAGCGACCCGGCTCTTGTTTGACCTGGAGGGCACGGTTGAAGAACCGGTCCGCCTCGCTGTACTTTCTGGAGTGCAACAGCAAGCCACCGTAGTTATTGAGCGCCTCGACGTATTCCGTATTCTCAATCGCTCCAGGTCGATCTCGGAGAGCCAAGCCTTGCTCCATCAACTCGTTTGCCTCTCGATCGTTTCCGAGTTCGCTTTCGATTTGCGCCAGTCCCAGAATGGCCTCCGCTTCGATCGGCCCCTCTCTGTTCCCTTTCGGTTCCGACGCTCTTTGGTAGAGCCCTCTCGCGGTTTCGTACTGGCCCAGCTGGCCATAGGCCCTGGCGAGCGCCGCGACGATTCGAGGTTGCGCTTCCGGAAGGTCTTCCCGAGTCGCAAGGCTTTTCCTCGCATTTTCCAGGAGGTCGATGGCCCGGATTTCCTTCCCTCTGGATTCACTGGGATCGTTGATCTCGAAGAAGTCCGTCAGGAAGTCCGAGACCCATTCCGCTCTCTCCTTTTCGTTTTCCGCTCGATTCCTTTCCTGAACCGCTACCTCTCGCTGCACCAACGCCCAAGCCGCTGTTGCGATAATCGCAATAAGAGCCGCAGCCGCGAACGCAACCCCTACCTTATGCCGCGTTACGAACTTTCTCGTGCGATATCCAACGCCGGAAGGGCGGGCGAGGACGGGGAGCCCATCGAGATGGCGGCGAATGTCGGCGGCGAGCTGCTCGGCCGATTCGTAGCGCCGAGCCGGCTCTTTGGCGAGCGCCTTCTGGACGATCGTGTCCAAATCGCCCCGCAGGCGCTTGGCGAGGTGGCGATCTCTTTCCGACCGGTCCGCCTCTTTCTCCGCCGCCTCTTTGGCCCGCGCCCCGACCACCGTACTGGGCCGCTGTGGCACTTGATTGCAGACCGCCTCCGCGAGCGCTGCGCGCACTTCCACCGTGGGGCGATAGGGCGAGCGCCCCGCGAGCAGGCGATAGAGAAGGACGCCGAGCGAGTAGACGTCGGTCGCCGTGGTCACCGGTTCGCCGCGGATTTGCTCCGGGCTTGCGTACTCCGGTGTCATTGGCAGAAACGCTGCCACCGTGGCGAACGGCTCGGCGTCCCCCTCGAGCAGCTTGGCGATGCCGAAATCGAGCAAGCGCGGAGCGCCGTCGGCGACGACCAGGATGTTGCCGGGCTTCAAGTCGCGATGGACCACCAGATTGCGATGCGCGAAATGGACCGCGCGGCAGACCTTCTCGAATAGGACGAGCCGATCCTCAACCGAGGCTATGTGTTCGGTACACCACGCATCGATCGGCTGGCCGTCGACGTACTCCATCACCAGGTACGGTCGGCCGTCGGGGGTCGAGCCGCCGTCCAACAGGCGGGCGATGTGAGGGTGGTCGAGGCGCGCGAGAATTTGCCGCTCGCTGCGGAACCGGCGCACCAGCTCGTCGGTATCCATGCCCCGCTTGAGCAATTTGACCGCTGCGCGCTTCTCGTACTCGGAGTCGGCTCGCTCCGCGAGGTAGACGGCGCCCATGCCGCCGCGGCCGATCTCTTCCACGATCCGCCAGGCCCCGAGCTGATCGCCAGAACTCAAGCCGCCCCGGTCGCCATGAAGGTCAAACAGGGGCTTCTCGATGAAATCGCCGAGATTCGTATCGATGACGAGCAACGCCTCGAGTTCTTCGCGAAGCGGCTCATCCCCATCACACGATCGCCCAAGAAAATCGGCGCGCTCCGCCTCCGGCATCACAAGGGCCTGCTCGAGCAGATCCTGCGTCAGTTGCCAACGTTCGGGCGTCACGTGTCGAGTCTCTCGATCATGAATTTTTCTCGAATCGACCGAAGGCGCTAAAGGCCTATTGCAATCCGGTTGTTCAAAGACGCGAAATACAGGCCCGAAAAAGCTCGTCGCTCATCCCAAAATCTACGGTTTAGTCGCGCTGAAGGTCGCGAGTGATCTCGCGCTTCAAGAAGCGCCGTGCCATCTGCCAATCGCGCTTGACCGTCGTCACCGAGACCCCTAAAACCTCGGCGACCTCCTCGAAGCTGAGCCCCATCACGAAGTGGAGGTCGACGATCTGCGCTTGCCGGGGGCTGACCCCCTTGAGCTTCACGAGCGCCTCGTCGAGAGCGACCAGATCGGTGCCGTTCATCTCGGCCATCAACTTCGCCCCGTCCACGTCGTCGAGCGGCACCTTGGGCATGCCGCCGCCCCTCTTCTCCGCATGCTTGCCCTTGGCGTGATCGAGCAGAATCCGCCGCATCAGCGTCGCGGCAATGGCGAAGAACTGCTCTCGATTCTGCCACTGCACCCGGTTCTGCCCGGTGAGCCGAAAGTACAGCTCGCCCACCAACGCCGTCGGTTGGAGCGTATGGTCGCTCGGCTCCCGTGCCATGTGCCGCCGCGCCATCGCCCGCAGATCGTCGTAGACCAGAGGGATCAGCTGCCCCAAAGCCGAGGCATCGCCGTGGCTCCATTGGAGGAGCAGCTCGGTGAAGTCTGTGGTGTCGCTCATGAGGGTTACTACGGATGGTATCAGGGAAAGATCGGGCCGTGCGCAAATGAGAGGAGCACACGACCGCGAATTCTCCGGAGGGCGCGGGGGTCAATCGAAGTTGAGGCGGACGGCGGGATCTCCCAGAACCTGAAAGCCGGCGGCATCTTCACTTGCGCACCAGAGACGCGCGAACACCTCGGGATCGATGTCCTTCATCTGGTTTCGATGGTTCCAGAGTCGGCCTAGCTGGAACGAGAGATCGGCGGCGCCTCGCCCAAAAAGCTGCAGGGCGTGACCGACCGGCAATCCTTGCCCCAAATGTTTGAGCAGTGCGAGCCAGAGCGCGGGGGCATCCCCTTTGTCCGGCCAATAGAGGCTTGAAGTCCAAGCTCTATCGACATGGCCGACGACCGCGCGTGCGCCGGCCTTCAGCAAATCTTGCGGCAGGCGCGCAAGAAACGGGCGATCGGCGATCTGTTCGCCGCCACCGAGGGCGTGCATGGCAAAGCTGTCGTTAGCCGGGGTTCCCAGACCGAAACAGGTGAGATGAACAGAGATCAACCCGCGAAGGTCAACGCCCGCGACAAGGTCAGCCGCGGTGAAACAATCGGGGCCATCAGGTTCTGGCTGGCAGCAAAGCGCCCCCTGCTCGGCAAGCTGATCCTTGTCCCCGCAAGGAAAGCCCACGCCATGGCAGGCGGTAAACAGGAGGCTGGGAATTTCTACGGAGAGGATTTGGCGCAACGCGTGGTGAGTCGCGGCTTCGGCGATCGCCGGTTGCACTTTCCACCCGGGCAAAGTCGCGTTAAGCCGGCCTGCGAGCGGCTTCATGAGTTCGTCGCAGAGCTGCTCGGTCGCGTCGTCGCCGCTTTCGCGCGGTCCGAAGAGCGCCACGGTCTGCCGAGAGGGCCGCGATTCCAGGCTCTCCAGGTTCTGTACGTAGCGATCGTAAGCCTCGACGTCGTGCGCATCCAGATCGTCCGGCTTCGTGAAACAGAGGCGCCCCACCGCATATTGGATGTCCAACTCGGCCGCTGTTTCGAAGCTGAGTTCCTCGGGCTGGCCGACCAGGAGCACGTAATAGGGAAAGCGATCCGGATCGACCAGTCCGGGCCTCCGGCTTAATTCCTCCGGCTCAATCTCGCGATAGCGCGGCCCAGCCTGCTCCTTACGCAATTCGAGCAGCGGCCCGAGAGCGCGCCGAACCTTGGCGGGGGTGTCTTTGGCGAAGACGACCCCCCAACCGGTCTCGGCGAGATCCCGCGGCTCTCGGAACTGAAGTCCGGGATCGCGATGCGGATCGTCTGGCGTGAGAGCGCTCAGGAACTTCCGGACCTCTTCGAGCAAGCCGGGATCGATCGGCGAGCGCAAGGCAATTTTGCCAAGCTCGGCCTGGGTGAGCGGCGGCAGAAGGGGGCTACCGGTGCGCCCCAAGCGACCGAGAAAGGAAAGGGGTTTGGGCTCGCTCATGGCTTTCTTCCTCCGACCGGGCTCCCTTCCTCATTCTTTGCAAGTGGCAGATGTAGCCTCACGGCCGGATCGCCCAGCACGACGAAATTTCGTGCATTGTTCGTCGCGAGCCAGAGATCGGCGAACACTTCCACGTCGTAGGGGCGGAGGAATGCTCGATCCTCCCAGAGGTCGTGGGTTGATAGGCTCAGATCAGCGGCCTGGACGTTCATTCTTTCCATCGCCCAGCCGACCGGATAGCCATCCATCAGAAGGCGAAGCACCTCGTCATAGACCTTGACGTGCCCGCCCTCTTGATTCCAGGTAAAAGAGGTAGTCCAGGTCCTATCGACATGGCCGATGACTGCGAGAGCGCCTGCCGCAAGGAGGCATTGCGGCAGGCGAGCGACGAACGGGCTGGCCGCGATCTGCTTCGGACCCAATCCGGACTGGAGTGCGAAAGAGTCGTGGTCGGGAGTACCGGCGCCGTAACAGGCGAAGAGAAAGGCCATCGCACCTGCTAGGTCAGCACCCTTGGGAACGTCGGAGCCGGAGAAGCAATGATCGTCGTAGAGGTCCGAACCCACGCCCGGCCAATCAGCGCAAACTAGCGCCCCTTGCCGCGCGAGCTGATCCTCATCCTCTGCCTCGTAGCCGACACCATGGCAGGCGGTAAAGAGTAGCGAAGGACGCTCGGCGCCGAGCAGTTGACCGAGCCGCTCCCGAGTCGCTTCGGGTCCCCTGATCGTTTTAATATTCCAATCCGGCCTCTGGCGCCTTAGTACCTCGGCGAGCGGCGCTACGAGATCGTTGGTTGTTTGCTCCGTAGCCGCGTCACCTTTGTTCTCCACCGCGAAGAAGGCTAAGTCGGGGTCGCGTGGCCGCTCCCCTTTTTCCGCGGCAACCACAGCCTTCGCATAGGCAGCGTACTCGTCGGCATTCGCGAGGTCGAGGCGCCCCACGGCATATTGCACATCAAGCTGGGTCTGGAACCGATACGAGAGTCGGGTCGGATCACCGACGATCAATAGGTAGTACGGAAGACGCGTTGGGTCGGGAGGTGCCCCTTGTTGGTGATTGATCTCGGGGTTCCCGAGTAGTTCGCGTGCCGAATCCGCGGCAACTCCACGATAAACCTTGAACCGCTCAGGCCCTGCCTGGTCGCGTCGCCGTTCGAGAAGCGGCGCCAAGGCATCCTCAACCTCCTTCGAAACCCCCGGGGCAAACAACACGCCCCACCCGGTTTCCGCCAAGTTGGCCGGGTCTTTGACTTCTGCGCTTGGCGCTCGGACAGGGTCGCCGACGGCGCTCCCTCGGAGAAAGTCTGAGAGTAGCCGCCGAGTTTCCTCTTCGAGCGGTAAACCAAGAGCGATCCGGCCGACTTCTTCCGCAGCCAGTGTCGGCAAGAGCGGCTTTCCGGTTCGTGCACGGAGACCGTTGAAAGCAATTCGCGAGGCGGTCATTGGCCACCCGCTTTGCCGCCGTGGGGAAAACCCTCTTCGTCCACAGACGGCGGTGGTGGCCCGGGGACATGTGGCCGCTTCTTGGGCCGCGGTCCTGGAAGCGGATTTGCCGCTTTGGGATGTACGGTCGTGCCGCCAGTATGTATCTGTTCGATCGGTAGATCTTCCTTCTTGTCGACCTCCTCTACGGGCACCCCTGGAAACTGCCAATCACCCAGGAAGGAGAATCCAGCCCAGTGGTAGGGATCGCGGAAGCGCAGATCTTGGCGGAGGGCGATTTGCGCCTTTCGTAGCGCACCGGCAGGTCCCTGGCGCTCCTGGAGCATTGCGCGGTAGAAAAGCTCCATCAGTACCGCAGTCCCCTCATCTTCAACCGGCCAAAGACTCACGACCAGGCGCGGTGCACCAGCCGAAAGAAAACCTCTCGCAAGACTCTCTAGACCCTCTCCTCGCAAGTTGCGGCCAATTCCTGTAGAGCAAGCCGAAAGCACGACCAGCTCCGCGGGAATATCGAGGTTGTATATTTCATGAAGACGAACATGACCCTCCCGGGGAAGGCCCTGAGAGTCGACGGTGGAAAGTACCAACCCGGACAGATTCGGACGATCCGAGTCGATCTCGGCATGGGCGGCGACATGAACGAAACGGTGCCTTTGGAGACCACCGCGAAGAATCAAGTCCCGGTTGGCATTAAAGCCACGTTCGATGAACCGTTGCCCCTTTGGAAAGGTAGAGAGAATCGCCTCGGCTTCTCGTTCGGTAGCAGGTAGGCGTCGATAGGTTTCAGGAAAGGAATTTAGACCTTGAAGGCTGTTCGAATGAGTCCGAACTACCCTTGGGTCATTGGGTGAATAAACAGGATCGGAAACTACAATGATGCCGCCCAGTATTGGAAGTCTACGACGACTCTCTTCTCGAAGTACTGACAACGCTGACACTGAAGGCAGTTGGATTAACTGGAAACGCTCGAGCAGAGGTGGTATCTGTCCACCAACTTCGGTAGGTTGTTCAAGATCCGGAAGAGCCGCGAATGGCACTAACTGTAGGGCACCCTCTGCCACTACCGCCAAGCGTTCAACGTGTAGTGCGGCAAGCGACATCGGCAGAATCGCACGTGCAAGCGCGATAGTAGTCGCCTGTCGTGGAACCTTCGACCCCGCGTCAACGCGGGCAAAAAGTTCCGCGGCATCACGAGCCAGTGACTCGATCTCCGCACGCGGTGGCAGGAGATAGAATCCCTTTACGCCACTGCGCTGGAGAACCCAAAGCACACTCTGCTGTGCGCCCAAGGAGTAGGCAAGGAGGGCGGTTTGGCCATCCAACAAAGCGCAGGCGCGATCGAGGCCAATGGGCTTCGGTTTTGCCAAAGCTGCACGGCGCGGGCTCACACTTCTCAGCTCGCCTCGGATTCCCTCCAAACGGGTAATCGCACTACGTTGTTGGCTTTCGATCCGCTCGAGTCTGGCGGAAGGCGTACCCGACTCGACGAGAACGCGACGTTCCTTCTCGAGACCGTTGATCTCATTTTGCACCAAACGTTCCTCGACGAGCTTTTCAGGATCGGCATCGCTCCGAACTTGATCGACCGAATCACCGAGAAGATCGAGGAGGGAGCGTGCCCGCCGCCGTTCACTCGCAGCAAAGGCACGAGCGTTCCACTCTGCTTCCTGAACAGGGTCGCGCTCTGCAATCAGTATTGCAAGGTCGAGGTCAAAATAGTCTTGGCGAGAGGCGAAATAAGTAGAACGGGAGGCAATACGGAGCGCCTCACCACGCAGGCTCTCGATCTCGGCAAGCGCAAGATCGAGGTTCCGCCGCGCGGAAGCGAGATCGCCGCTACGAAAGCTCGAACGGGCAAGTGCGTACCGATTCGACGCCACTCCTTGGCGGTCACTGAGCGACTCGAATTGCGCCAGGGCTTCAGTATAGAGTTCCGCGGCCTTAGCGTCATCGCCCACGGCGAACCAGTATCGGCCTAGATTCATGACGGCGATCGCTTCGTTGTAGCGATCACCTAGCCCAGCGAAACGTTCCTTTGCGGATTCGAGCCGAGTCCGCGCAGGCCCGAGTTCCCCAGAGCGCGTGAGAGCGTCTCCCAAGGCATTCTCCGCCAACGCGATGCCGAGATCCTGATGAACCGATTCGGCTAGAGCAAGAGCGCGCCCGAAACGATCCTTCGCGGATTCAAGATCTCCTTCCATTGTGGAGATCTCGCCGAGCTTCGTCAGCGCGAAACATTGCAACTCGACTTCACCGCTCGACTCCCAAAAGGTAAGTGCCTCGGCAATGAGATCGCGGGCCTCAGGGTATTCCCCACGCGCCGACAGAACCTGACCCAAGGAGAAACGAAAGGTGGCACCCCGCCCAGCACGAAAGGAAGCCGACATTCGCGGATTGATCGCAAGCGCTTGTTCGAAGGCGGACCGGGCTTCCTCATTTCGGCCCTCGATATCCAGAACGCTGCCGAGCCCATGCCAGGCGTCTGCGATTCCATCCGCTCGTCCGAACTCCTGCCAGCGAGCAAGGCTGCGACGATACGCCTGCTCTGCTTCGGCAAGTTTCCATTCAGTTAAGAGGATGGAACCGAGATCTCCGCTGGCAGTGGCCTCGCCAACGAGGTCGCCAATTTCTGAGGACACATCGCACGCCTCGCGCCAGGCGTCGATCGACGCCGCAACTTCGCCTTGCAGGGAGTGAACCCACCCGATCCGGTGCATCGCTTTCGCTTCGATCGAGCGATCTCCGATCTCCCTCGCGATCACAAGAGCCTCTGTGTAGCGCAACTGCGCTGCCACCAGATCCGGGTTGGGATTGCCGCGCCGAAATTCCTCCCCCGCGGCAAGAGCGTACTCGCCCGCTACCGACCGGCGATCGCGATCGGTCGCAGGTCGGCGTGTTTCGATCGCAATCGTGTACTGCGCACCGGGGTCCTGGATCCCAGGATCGGCCAGGACGGCGAGGTGCCACTCTCCGTCGGCATCGGCTACCAGCGACACCCGTTCGAAACCCTCTGCCCCCCCGGGCGAGTCGATGGCAACGACACCGGCGGTTCCTGGAGCGGTGAGCTCCAGCCGGACATCGACACCGCGCTGCTCGGCGGCCACGACCAGGTACTCTCCGGCGTGGACGGCGATCGTGTACTCGTGGGTGGCTCCGGGAACCAGCTCGCGCTGGACTGCCGGACCGTCTTCAAGTTGAAAGGTGGTTGGCATCGCGTTCTCCTCTCCCCAACGAAGTCTGCCCGTTCGCACCCCGAACCACGCCACCAAGATGGCCAAACTCAGGCCGGCCAAGCCGAACCCTAGGACCAAAACACGGCGGTGATTTCCAGGCACAGACGGCATTGAGAACAGTCCTCAGGGGACGCCTCCAAAAGAAAGATTCCGATCTCTTACGCGATAAAAGACACCGTTTCGGGCCAAAAGTGGGCCGCGGTCAGGGTACTTCGATCCGGATGTCTTCGGACGCGAGTGGCTCGCCGCCTTCACCGATCAGTTCGAGGCTGTAGCGGCCAGCAGAAATTCGCTCACGTGGAATCAAGACCGCCACCTCGCTACCGGGTCCAACTTTGCGTGGCTCCCCCTCGAAGAGCCGCTCTCCGCCGAGCCTTGAGAACCGGAGGTGTGCATTCTCGACAGTCGGCACATCGACCGACATGGCGATCGAAAGGAGCAGCGAGTCTGCTCCCGATGCCAGTTTCACGACTCGGTCTCCTCGCACCGTTGTCCCGAGAGAGATCTGCTCAGACTGAGGATCGATAACAATCGATCGGCTCTTCTGCAGTTGCCACCCCAATCCCAGAGATACCGCCAGGAGAGCTGCGGCGAGCCAAGGCGAACTGCGCTGGAGGAGGTTGGCGTTTTGGCTTCCGGCACCGGGCCTTGAGCGACGCTCCCGGCGGTCCTCCAGGTTCACAACCTCCGCCCCTCTTTCCCCCAGCCCCACCACCCCCGCCCGCGCCGGGTCCAGCACCTCCTCCACCCAGTCCCGATACTCCGGATCGCGATCGACTTCTTCGCCTAGAGGATCTTCGGCCGCGGTTCCGGCGGCGAGGTTGGCTTGGAGTTCTCGGGCGGTGGCGAGGGATTGGGGATCGAGCAGGCCGGTGCGTAGTTCGGGGCGGAGGTGGGAGGCGGCGATTTCGGCGCCGTGGCCGCAGCGCAGAACCAGGGGTCCGGAGAGGACATCCGCTCCGAGCGCGAGATCCCGACTGCCGGCGAGCGGCTGAACGTCGGCGGGTACGGCGAGGAAACGCTCCCCCCGGGCTTCGAGCAGAGCCCATTCGACCGGCAACTCGGCGGTTTCGGGGAGGACGAAGATCTCCCCCGGTTCGGGCGCGTGACCGCGACGCCGTTCCAGCTCGCGCTCCAAGACGGCGCGGAGATCCACCCCTGTCACCGATGTCCCTTCGTTGGTCATTCCAAAGCCTCTCTCGTCTCCTTGCATCTCTTAATTCGAGCCGGGCCGAGGGGTCTCGGGTCGGCTGGAATCGCGCCGGACCCCGGGCGCTCCGGCTTCCGAAGCCTGGCAGGCGGCGATCAGACCCCGAATCGTCGCCAAACAGGAGGGAACCCGCTCGCGGGGGATTTTCAATCGGCGTGCGATCTCTCGGTCGGGGGGAAGTCGATCTCCGCCACGCCCCCCCTCGGCCGCCCAGACCCGAAGATATCCCCAGACTCGCCTCAGCGACCGGCGGGTTCGCTCGTCGGCCGGGTGCCGCAAAAGGGCACCGAGCACGCACGCCACGAGTGCCCGGTAGCGATCGCGCTGCTCGAAGGCGAGATCCGGACCGGGCTCCGGATCGACCGCCTCGAGGCCCCCGGCGCGCCCCGGGCCCCTCCAGTCGCCCGAAGGATCGCCCGGTACATCGCCCGCGTCGGCTGGAGAGGAGGTTCCGAACGACCCGGGGCCGGTCGCGAGAATCGCGGCCCAACGGCCCCGCACCTCCGACTTGAACGGATCGATCAGCTCCCGGACTGGAACACGTCGAAGCCGTCGTCCCACACCTCCGTGAGGCGACAACGCACCTGCTCGACCAGTGGGTCCTCGTGACGTCCGGTCGCGGTGATCAAATCCGGGAGTAGATCGTCACACCAGCGCGCCACCCGGGCCGCGAATCGTGCCGTGCGCTCCTCGGGGGGCACCGTTTCATTGCCCGAGTTGAAGGTCAGCATCGTGTCGTTGCGAATTTTGGCTTCACCCGCGAGGATCGCCAGCTCGCCCGTCTCGACCGCGGCGCGGACCGCGCGATGGAGAACTTCAAAGATCCTCGTGCCCAGGGGGTCGCAGTCCCGCTGCCGCTCGTGGACGAAGTGACGAACGTTGAGAAAAACCAGACCCTCGATGTTGTCCTTCACCCGCAGCTGGGCCGACAGGGCACGCAACCGGTCGACGAAAATGTAGGCGAAGCAATCGGCGAGCAACTCGTCGAGCGGCCCACCTCCCAACCCTGAGCGGCCCACGTCTCCCGCGGTTCCGCCCTGCCATCGTTCGACCCCATAGATGCCGAGGTAACTCGGGGAGGTCTCCCACAGACCTCGGCGCTTGATCTCCGAGCGGAGTACGCCGCGCAACGCCGCCAAAACCGGCGCCACGTCGCGATCCCCGGGGGCCGAAGAACGCACGTAGTCCGTGAATACCCGGGGCGCTTCACCAAGTCCGCGACCTCCGCTTTCGCCCTTCAAAGTCTGTCCATTCAATCACGAAGACAGGACCTTGTGCCGCCCGATCCGCCAGGTTCCGGCCAATTCCTGAAAACCGCCCGTTAGCAACGTACGGAGGCGGACGCGGACCGCCACCACCAGCAGGGGCCCCCCAACCGCAAACAACCAACCGTTTTGCCGCGGCGCCGCATTCGGCCCGCAGAGGGGAACTCCATGTCTTCGATCGCCACCATCTCGTCCGAAACCCGCCGTAACCGCTTCTCCCTTCGTCACTTCGCGGCTCTCGTCGCGTTCGCCCTGCTCACCGTGACCCTCGCTCGTCCGGCTTCGGCGGAGACCTGCGCCACCGCGTTCGCCAACTGGTCGACCGGCAGCCGACTGGTCCACAGCGTCACCAGCTCCTCCTCCTATGCCAACGAGATCGACGAATGGGACAGCGACGTGGTCAAGATCCGTCACAACATCGCCGGCCTGCTCATCTTCGGCGCCAAGGGCGTGGCGGTCGAAGGCACCCTCTACGTTTGGGACGCCGTCAACGAAGAGGCGGACCCCGTGGGCACTGCGGACCAGGTGTACGGGGGCGGCAGCGGTCACGTCTTCTCCACCTCGGTCGGAGTCGGCGACTACTGCTTTGAGGTCTCCAAATACCTAACCGACGGGTACTTCGAACTGAACATCAACTTCCTCGACGGCTGCACCCTCGGCACCCTGCCCTCGAACGAGTGCCCGTAACCGAATCGAACCTCCCCGCAGGCTAGAAAAGCGCCGAGGTCCGCTAGGGGCCTCGGCCTTTTTGCCGTTTGGGGGGCGAACTCGGCGGGCTACTTCTTGAGCCCGATTTCGATCAGGCGCTGCTCCAAAAATTGGCCGGCGGTGATCGGTGGGTATTTCGCCGGGCGGTCTTCGCTCACGAAGCGCGGGTGGACGGTAAGGTCGGCGCCCGAGTAGGGATGGACGAAGAACGGCATCGAGTAGCGCTCGCGGCTGGTGTCCCCCGGATTGACCACCCGGTGGGTGGTGGCGGGAACCACCTCATTCAAGTGACGCGACAGCATGTCGCCCGCGTCCACGACGATCTCGCCGGGGCCGGTCTCTACCGCCAACCACTCGCCTTCGCGGGTAAAGATCTCCAACCCGGAGTCGGTCGCCTCGCATAGGAGCGTGATGAGGTTGATGTCCTCGTGCGCCGCCGCGCGCACCGCCCCGGCCGGAATGCCGGACGGCACGGCCGGGTAGTGGAGGATGCGCAGGAGGCTGTTGCCGTTGACCGCCATGTCGGCGAACTGGCGACGGGGCAGATCGAAGTACTCGGCGAGCGCTTCGAGTAGTGTCGCGGCGGTTGCCTCCAGGCGGCGGAACAGGGCGACCGTCGGTTCGTGGATCTCTGGGATCGCCTCGGGCCAGACGTTCGCCGGATAGGTCTCTTTGGCCGGATGCCCGTCGGGCAGCGCCGCCGCGGAGTCCGGCTCTTGGCCCACGTGGTAGAACTCCTTCAAGTCCGGCGTTGGGTTGTTCTTCGCGTGCTCGATACCGAACGGCGTGTAGCCACGGGCGCCGCCGATCCCTCCCACGTAGCGCTTCTTGACCTCCTCGGGCAGCTCGAAGAAGCGCTTCCAGAGGTCGTAGGTGTTGCGGATCAGGGACGGTTCGATGCCGTGCGCCTCGACGTTCAAGAAGCCGAATTCGACCAGGCCGCCGCCGAGCGTCTCGACCATCCGCGCTCGCTGCTCGCCCGTACCGGTGCGGTAGTCGTTTAAGTTGACGCTGGGAATCTTGCGACGGGCGGTGGTCATGGCGAGGGCACTCCTTCGAGGGTACTCCTGGGGCGAGGAGCCAGGGGGATTTGACGGCTCCTGACCTCAGAAGTCTAGCAGGCCCGGCGGGCTCCAGACGTGTCCTAGATCCGGGTGCTCTCGGTTCTCGCGAAGGAGGCGGTCATGGCGGCGGGATCGATCTTCGGAACATCGAACTCGACTTTGCCGGCATCGAGTTTGATCAGGCGATCGGCGACGTCGTAGTAGTGATCGTCGTGGCTGATGACGAACACGGTCTTGCCCCGGTCTTTAAGCTCCGGCAGAAGCTCGCGGTAGAAGATCTGTTTGAAGAACGGGTCTTGATCCGCCGCCCACTCGTCGAACAGGTAGATCGGCCGGTCTTCCAAGTACGCCGCCAGCAGCGCCAGGCGCTTGCGCTGCCCTTGCGACAACTCGATCGTCGACAGGCGCCCGCCTTCGACCCGCACCTTCGAAGTGAGGCGGAGACGCTCCAGGTAGCGGAGCGCGTCGGCATCCAATTCGTCGAGTTCGGCGCTGGCGCCGACCATACGCTCGAAGAGGAAGAAGTCGGAGAAGACCACGGCAAAGTGGTCGCGATAGGCGGCCCGGGTGGCATCGGTCACCACCTGGCCACCGAAACGGATCTCGCCCTCTTCGGGCGGATAGAGGCCGAGCAGAATCTTCGCCAACGTCGTCTTGCCGCTGCCGTTGCCGCCGACCAAGAAGATGATCTCCCCGGGCGAAAACGACAGGTTGATCGGCCCGAGAGAGAAGCTCTCGCTCTCCCCTCCCTGCCCTTCCGCGCGGTAGGTATGACGCATTCCGGCGAGGTCGATTCCGCCCCAATTGCGATCGAGGTCAACCGCCGGGCGCCCCGCCGTCTGCGCCTCGCCCGCCTCCTGCGCGAGCGACAAGCCCAACTTTTCGACCGCGCGGGCCGAGATTACCGAGCGGCCTAGAACCGGCAGCATGTTGAGCAGCACTTCGAGCGGCGTCATCAGGTGGAACAGCACGAGAGTGAGGCCGACCAGCGTCGCCGTCGGCATCTCTTGGCCCCGGGGAACCACGAACACCATCAGGCCGACCAGGATGAAGAACAGTACCTGCCCCCAACCCGAGGCGGCCGCGAACAGGATGCCGCCCCGGCGCGTCTCGTACTGAAGGGCTCGGGCGTTGGACTCAACATCTTCTAGATACGATTCGCGCCGCAGGCTGTGCATCTTGAGCTCTTTGGTGCCTTCCGTGAGCGCGCGCTGGTTCTTGAGCAGCCCGTCGGTCTCCTTTCGGGCGCGGGCGAAATAGGCCATCGCCCGACTGACCGGCAAGCGATAGGTGGCGACGCCGAAGACCAGGAACAAGACGACGTAGGCGAGAGCGGTGGGCGACAACCAGCCGAGGTATCCCAGGCAGCCGATGACGATCGCGAGGTGCATGAACAGGATCGGCAGCTGCGACAGCGCCTCGACGATCTGTCCGATATCGCTGGTCAGCACCGTCATCAATCGGTGCGGACCGACGTTTTCCAACTGCCGCAGCGGCGCGGCCAGAATCCGCCGCGACAGCTGCAGCCGCGCCTGCAACATGCTGCGCTGCGAGAGGTAGATCAGGAGGGTCTGCGAAGCCAGACGGAACACCGGCAGAGCCGCGCACAGGGCGACGAACCGCCACCCCAGGCCGGACTCCGGTCCGCCGTTCGCGATCGCGGTATTGATCGACACCAAGAGAGCGGTGTTGGCGAGGCCGCTTGCGACACCCGCGGCGATCACTCCGACCATCAGGAGGGCGGCGAAAGGTACGCCGCGCGACAGCCGGCGAAGAAAAGCGAGGAGTGATACGAGATCAGCCATTCGTCGGAGCCGCCCCGATGGCGATGCTGCCCGCGAGCGAGCGGACTACGAGGGGCATCCCGCCCCCTTGAACCTGGCCTCGGCAGGAGCTTCGACCGGTCGTGGCCAGTAGGGCGGGATCGATCCGGACTCGACCGACCCGAGCCTCGGCGTCGAGATCGACTCCCACCCCTGCACCCAAGGTCAGACGCACCGCTCCGGCCGTGGTTTCGATCCGGCTGGCGCGGTTCGGCGCGGCGCTCCACCCCACCGCCACCTGACCTGCCGCCTGGCGGATATCGACCGCGTCCCCAGCGTCGTCGACCGTTACCTGGCCCGACGTGACGCCGATCCGTGCCTGGCCGGTAACTTTGCCGACGTGCAGCCGACCGCTGCCGGACGAGACGTCGATGTCGCCCTCGATCTCGCCGAGATCGATCGAGCCGGACTGGCCCTCGACCCGCAGATTGCCCACCAGCCGATCAACCACGATCTGGCCCGAAGCGGCACTCAAGGTCAGATTGCAGGCGAGCGGAATCCGAGCCCGCAGGATCACCTCGATCTCGAGGCCCCGGGAGGCCGCCCCGCGCTCGACCGTAATTTCGGCCGCGGTTCCTTCGGACGTCGCTCGGACGACCACCCGATCGAGTTCCTCCTGGGCGGACTGAGACGCTGCGTCCGCGCCTCCCCAACCTTGGGCGGCGATCTCGATCTCGTAGGTGACCTCGGAAGACTCCGCGTCGGCCGCGACGCGGAGCTGCCCCGCCGGGATGCGCAGGGTGAGGTCACCCCGCTCCCCGAGGGGCAGTGAACCGGACTCGCGACGGGTCGGACAGTCTACCGCGCGGGTCAAGATCGAACCGCGGAGTCGACGCTCCCGGCCTCTGGCAGATCGGCCCAGGTCTTGGGATCGGCCATCGCAACCAATACCTTGCGCTCCCCCTCGAACGGCGAGCGCCCGTGGGACGCCAACATGTTGTCGAGCATCAGCAGGTCGCCCGGCTCCCAGAGGAATTTCACCGTCTCGGCGTCGTAACAAGCGCGTAGGTGGTCGAGAACGTCCTCTTCGATCGGCGAGCCGTCCCCGTAGTAGGTGTGGGTCGGCAAGTCCTCAACGTCGAACTCGTCGAGCAGCGCTTCGCGAACGCTCGGTAGCATGGTCGACACATTGAAGAAGGTCGCGTGGTTGAACCAGACCAGCTCGTTCGTATAGGGATGGCGCGAAATCGCCGGACGGACGGCGCGGGTCCGCAAGCGGTCGCCATCCTTCCATTCGACCTCGATGCCGTTCTTGGCGCAGTGCGCCTCGACCTGAGCACGGTCGTCGGTCTGAAACACCTCGCGCCAAGGGAGACCGAAGCCGTCACCAAAGTTGCGGACATAGGTCCACTTCTTCTCCAGGAACTTCTGGCGGATCTCAGGGTCGATTCGCGCGAAGATCCGGCGGGTGTCGGCAATCGGCGTCTCGCCGCCGCGGGTGGCCGTCTTGTAGGAGAAGAACGAGATACGCATCGGCCAGGCGTTCTGATACGAGTTCTCATTGTGGAGAAAGATCGGCTGGTCCGGCGGATAGTCGGTCGAGGTGTAGATCTTGCCGGCTACCGCGTGACGCGGCGAGGAGCGCTCTTTGTACTCGAGCAGATCGCCCGCGATCGAGCGAACCGTCCGCTCGAAATCCTCCACCTGCGAGAGGGGAAAACCGCGGAACAGCAGGCCGCCGTGCTCCAGGAGCTGGGTCGTGAGCTGCTCCCGATGCCCCTGCGCCCAGGCCGCGAGATCGACACCGGGAACGGTCGGGCGCAGGACGAGCGGCAATTTGCCGCCTCCCGGAAGGGGCTCGGAACGAACGAGGTCTTCGGTTGAAACACTGACGGCGCGGCGCATCGGCTGGCCGATCGATTTGAGCGAGGGCTTGGACATCGGTTCGGTCATTACGGGGCTCCTAGGGATCGATGGAAGGGCACAAGCATCCACCCTGTAGTAGTGGGGGCAACCGCGGCAAGCGAGACAGGCGGCTCCTTCGATCCGAGCTACAAGCACCCGCCGCGATTGCTCGCGGCGGGCGCTTTTTCGTTGACCTTTAGGCCCGATCAGCAGGCCCGATCAGCGATCCTTGGGCGGAAAAACGATCCCGCAACGCGGGACTACACCGCCGCACATCGCGAGCGAGATCGGCGAGGTTGTGCTGTAGCAGACCCCGTTCGGGCAGAAAGGCCCGGTGCAATACGAACCGCCGACGCACTCGCCGATGCCGCAACTCGGGTCGAGCAGGCGGCATTGGCACATCGTGACGGAGACCGGCGAGGTCGGTGCGTAGCAGAGACAACTATCGCAGTAGCTGCCGCCGATGCACTGTCCCGGTCCGCAGCTGCCGAAGCCCTTACCGCAGAACATCCGGAACTTGTAGCGCCGATCGGGGAAGGAGAACGGCCCGAACCACGAGGCGCCGCCCGCCACGGTACCGCCATAGCTCCCCCAGTAGGTCTGCTGAATGTCTCCCGGGCTGTCGGTGAGCGACGACTGCCCACCCCCCGCAGGATCCCAGACCACCCAATATTCGGCGCCGCCGGTGACCGTAAGGGGAGTGATCAGATCCGCCCCCTGCCAGCCCTTGGCGACCGTCGTGGTGAACGGGTTGGAGTACGACAACGCTGCCAAAGGCTGAGGATTGGCGCCCCCCGTGCTCGACCAGATGCCGATCGCATCGTTGGCTGCCACCTCGCCGGTGTAGACCTCGATGCGCTGGATCGTCTCGGTGGCCGCCGGCTTCCACCGAATGCCGATCATCGGTCCGCCGACCGAGACGTTGTCCAGGTGATAGGTGTTGGCGTAGTTGTTGCCGTCGCACGGCTGCTTGCCGCAGAGGAGGCGGAACTTCCAGCGCCGATCCGGGAACGAGTACGGCCCGAACCACGAGCCGCCGCCGGACACCGAGCCACCGCCGTTGCCCCAATAGGTTTGCTGAATGCCGGTGTTGGTTACCGAGGCCTGCTCGCCGCCGGAGGGATCCCAGACCACCCAATAGGTCTGACCCGCCGTGACGTTGACCGCCCCGGTGAGCGGAGCGCCTTGCCAACTCTTGGGCAGGGCGGTGCCGAACGAATTCGAGAACCCAAGCGGCGCGCCGGGCTGGCCGGCGCTGTCCGACCAGATGCCCACCGCGTTCGGCCCGGAGACCTCGCCGGTGAACACTTCGACCCCGGTAATCGTGTTGGTGGTTCCGGCGACCCAGCGGATGCCGACCATCGGTCCGCCCATCAAGACCGGATCGAGGTGGACGTTGTCCTGATGGTTGTTGCCATCGCACGGGCCCTCCTGGCAGAAGACCCGGAACTTCCAGCGCCGGTCGGTGAAGTTGTACGGCCCGCCCCAGGTCGCGCCGCCCATTACGTTCCCGGTGCCGCTACCGTAATAGGTCTGCTGAATGCCGGTGTTGGTCACCGCCGCCTGCTCGCCTCCGGCTGGATCCCAAACCACCCAGTAGAGCGAACCGGCCGTGACGCTGATCGGCGTCAAGAGATCCGCGCCCTGCCAACCCTTCCCGAGGGTGGCGTTGAACGGGTTGGACCAGGAGAGAGCGGTTCCCGGCAGCCCCGCATTGTTGGACCAGAGCGCCACCTGGTTCGGAGCCGTCGACTCGCCGGTGAACATCTCGATCCGGCGGATCGTGCCGGTCACCGCCGGGGTCCAGGCGATCGCGACGACCGGGCCGCCCATACTGACGTTGTCGAGGTGGATCGTGTTGGCGTGGTTATTGCCGTCGCACGGGCCGCTGCCGCAGCGCATCCGGAACTTCCAGCGGTGATCGGAATGCGAGTAGGGACCGAACCAGCTCGCGCCCCCCTGCACGGTGCCCGAGTAGCTGCCCCAATAGGTCTGCTGGATTCCGGTGTTGGTGACCGAAGCCTGCTCGCCGCCCGTCGGATCCCAGACCACCCAGTAACGCACGCCCGCGGCGACCGAGACGTTCGAGGTCAGATTGGCACCCTGCCAGCCGTTCGTAAGCGAGGTGGTGAAGTTGCCGGTCCAGGCGAGCGGCGCGAGCGGCTTGGCGGGGCCGCCGCCATCGTCGCTCCAGATCGCCAGCCGGTTCGGCGCGGCGGCCTCGCCGGTGAACACTTCGATTCCGGAGACCGTTACCGAGGCGGTCGGCACCCAGGCCATCGCCACCATCGGTCCGCCCATCGAGATGTTATTCGTGAAATTGTTATTGGTGTGGTTGTTCCCTTGGCATGGCGCCGCGACTACCGCGGGCGCCGCCGCGGCGGCCTTCTCAGTTTCCCCCTCGCCACCCAGCCCCTCGGTGACCCCTCCCTCCCGGTTGAGGCCTCCATCATCGGCCGGAAAGACCGGCGGCTCGACACAATCGGGACAAAGCTTGGTGATTCCACCCAAATCGCCCGCCTTCGGCAACTCGCCACAGCTATCGCCGGTACACGGCTCGTCGGCCGCCGGATCGCCGGTGACTTCCCCGCCCCGCGTAACCCCCTCTTCGGCCCGGTCGAGGGCCGTCTCACCGCAAACTCCGCCGGGGCAGGTAGCCTCTTCGGTCGGACCGTCCGGTTTGGTGATCGCCTGGTCGTCAACTTCCTGCGCCTGCAGGACGGCAGGTGCCCAGACCGATGAAAAGGCCAGCAAACAGGCGGCGCCTAGAATCTTTCGCCACCCCATGGACCGCGCGGTCCCGCTCTCTCTCCTGCTCTCTCTGTTCGGCATAACTCGTCTCTCCCTTGACTCTATGCGCGAGAGATTGAAGTCGCCCGCGCCTACAAGGTTGAGTGCCGATCGAGCCGAAAGCGTGTACAGCGAGCGAACGATAGCGAAGAATCGACAACTTATGTCTACACCTCTCGTGTTTCTCCGCATTCCCCTTCCGCTACAGATCGCTACAATTACCGCCATGGACTGGAATGCTCGCTACCGCACCACCGGATCGCTCAACCTCGCCATCAGCCGCTCCGGCAAGCTGGTCGGCACCAATTCGATCTCGCGCCCGGCCCAACAGGTCGAGCTCGACGCGCTGCCGGTGCTGATCGCTTTCTCCCAGGGCGATACACCCCGGGCGGTCTTCGACCGACTGGCCGAGGACTGGGAGGTGGAGGAGGACGGTTTCGCCGCCGCCGTGGGCTCGCTGATCGAACAGAACCTGATCACCCCCGACGGCGCCGAGGCGGCCGGGCCGTCGCTCGCCACCTCCGGTTTCGCTTCGCCTCTGACACATCACTACATGCTGCGCGACGAGCTACGGGTCGACGCCTATCGTGCCGCGATCGAGCGCTATTGCCCCGGCAAGCGGGTGGCGGAGATCGGTTGCGGCACGGGAGTGCTGTCGCTGTTCGCCGCTCGATCGGGAGCGGTTTCGGTCGACGCGATCGAGGAGAGCACCATCGCCGAGGCCGCCGCGGAGCTGTTTGCCGCGAATCCCTGCGGACAGCGGATTGCCCTCCACCGCGGCAACAGTCGCGACGTCCGGCTCGACTTGCCGGCAGAGGTGCTGATCCACGAGCTGTTCGGCACCGACCCGTTCGAGGAGAATCTTCTGCCCGCCCTGGCCGACGCGAGAGAGCGGCTTTTGACCTCCGACGCCCGCTTCTTGCCCGCCCGGCTGGAAGTCGCCTGCGTCGGCCTCGACAGCGCGGCGAGCGGCCTCAAGGATCCGGCGACGATCCGCGCTGAAGCGGTCCAGTATGCCGAACGGTTCGGCCTGGAGATGGCGCCATGGCTCGAACGGCTCGACGCGCTCGACCCCCAAACCCTGCGCTCGGTGGTACGCGACCCGTCATTTTCGGTGCTCTCGGCGGAGTGCCCGTTGTTCTCGCTGGATTTCGCGCACGACGACCTCTCGGTGCCACCTCAAGTCGCGCAGCCAAGCCTCGCCATCCATACCGACGGCACGCTCGGCGCCCTGGTGGTCTTCTTCCGCGCCCGCTTCGACGACGAGACCGCCATCTCGACCGCACCCGACGCCCCGGCCACCCACTGGGGCCGCGACGTGCGCCTCCTACCGGTGGCCCGGAAAGTCTCCCCCGGCGATCAGATTCCACTCGTCGTGACGCTCGACGAAACGTTCGGCCGCCACCAGCTGCGCCTAACCTTGGCTTGAACGGCTCGTCCACCAACCTTTCGCCCCAGCCCTCGTGAGATCGAAGGCGTGCCGCCACTGCCGATCCATCGCCCTTCGCTCACCGGTCGCCCTCTCCACCATTTCGCTTCGGTGCCCGACCCAGCCGCCGCTCGAAACGCACGGCCAGGCGCAGAATCTCGCGCCGCTGCGCCTCGGCCCACCTACGGTCGGCGGCGCTTGGTGATGGCACCTCCGTGGCATTCGGCTCCCCGGCAACACCGCCCAAGAACTGCACCAGGTGGCGCAGCTCGCCGCCTACCGCCCGCAGCTTTGCCGTACCGACCGCCTCCCCCAACCGGACCGGATCCGGAGCGGGCGGATACTCGCCCGCTTTCGCCGCCAAGGCGTCGGTGAGGAATTCCAAGAGGTGCTCGACCTCCGGTACGCCAGACAGCGCGATCAGTGCCGTCCCGCGCAGCACGCCGCGCTGTCTCTTCGCCTGTTCCAGCCGTTCGAGATGGCGTTCAATTTTCTCGTTCATTGCCTCACCCACGCATCTTTGCAGCGCGCCGCGACTACACGCGGCCCATACGCGTCACCGCGAAATACAGCGCCACAAGCTCAAATAGAAAGGCGAGCGCGAGACCCAGCGCCGCCATCTTCAAGACATGCCTTTGCAACGGGTCCAACCGGGACCAACCCCGAGTGACCTGACTCCAGAGCGCCGCCCTCCCCCTCACGAGGGCGTCTCCCTTTCGCTCAGGCCTTCCCTCTCAAGCGCCCTCACCAGGGCAACACCCCGCGCGTCCACGGCGATTTTTACGACCACCCGCAGCGTCTCGATTTGCCGGCGCATCTGGCAGCCCGCTTCTCGGCCGAGCGCGACCAGACGCTCGCCCGCCTCAATGCGATCGGCCGGCGAACCGCCCTCGATGACATGGACGAACCATTTTCCGTCGACGCTCAGCGGCTTATCCTCCGGACCCCGTCTCCCGACCGCCGGTCCGAGAATCGCCGACACTGCCGCGAACGTCTCGAATTCGCCCGGCACGCCGCTCTTCGCGTACGAGTCCCGGGAACCCGAGCGCAGCCGCCGTCTTTCTCGCACTAGCTGCAGAAAGGGCGTCGGCTCCCTCTCGGCCCCGCGAAGGATCGTCGCCCAGACCCTCAACGCCAATCCGCCGCCCGCCGGCAACGTGGCCGCCTCTTCGAGCGCCAGATTCTCCAGCCGGCCCGCGAGCGCAGGGAGAAGCTCGCCCAGCCGCAGGAACAAGAAGCTGCGGCCGAGTTCGAGCACCGCATCCGCCGCCCGAAGCGTCTCGCCAACCGCTTCGAACATCGCTCCCGCCAATTCGAAGTGGTACGCCGCGCCGGCAAAGTCACCTTGCCGCCCGGCCCGATCGCCGCGCGCCACCAAGAGTCCCGCCAGGCGTCGGCGGCGCTTCCGCTGCGCTTCCTCTCCTTCGGTCGGCCGATCCTCGTCGGTCGTCTGGAGCCCCACCCCGTCGGAGACAGGATCGCGCGGGACCTCTGGAGCCTCCGATCGCAGCGCAACCGGAGAATCGCCAGCCCGACCCTTTCCAGACCGCGCGAATGATTTATCGCCCATGCATAACAGGCTACGGCAAAGTTCCGCGCGCTAGCGCAAGATGTTGTTCGCGATGATGATCTGAGATACTTTTCGGCAAAACTTTCGGCAAAACGGAGGTACTCCCAAGCTCGACTTTGTCCTTTCAAACCGCCCCACCGGCAACGTAGTACTGAGGACTCTCTTTCCCATGAAACCACCGAAACCGCCTACGCCGCCCAAGCCGGCCACCAGCGCCGCGCTCTGCGACATCCGCGAGGAACTCGGCCTCAACCAGGCAGAACTCGCGTCGCGCCTCGGCGTCGCGCCCGGCACCATCTCCGATTGGGAGACCGGAGTTACGAACCTCCGGCCCCGCCACCTCGAACGGATCGCCCGCATCTTTGGGATCGCTCCGCAGGTGGTCGACCTCCTCGTCGAAGGCCACCAGATGCTTCGCCAGGCGCTGCGCCCCGACCACCCGATTCCGATCTCCCGCGAGCTGCAGGCCTCGATCTCCACCGCCGCTCTATCGTTCGGCCGAACCGCTCACGCCTCGATTCTCGACAATGTGATCGCCGCGCAAGCGGAGGTGGACCGCGCCGCCACCGCCCGCACCTGGGCGCGGCTCCAGCGCGCTGCCGACCGAGAACGTCTCGTTCTGATCGAACGCGCCCCTGGCGTCGCCACCTGGGCACTCGCGGAGCGGCTGGCGGCCGAGAGCGTCGACCAGGCGCCCGATCGGCCGGACATCGCGCTGCAACTCGCCCAGCTTGCGCTACGCTCAGCCGAACTCGCCCCCCTCTCGGATGCGTTCCGTCATTGCCTTCTCGGCTTCGTCCACGCCCACATCGGCAACGCGCACCGGGTTGCCGCCGAACTGCGCTTGGCCGAGGCGGAGTTTGTCCTGGCCCGAAAGCTCTGGCCGGAAGGTGTGGCCGCACCGGCCGGTTTGCTTTCCGAGGCTCGACTCTTCGACTTGGAGGCTTCGCTCCGTCGAGCCCAGCGCCAGTTCGACAAGGCCCTCGCATTGCTCGACCGCGCTCTTGCCTTAACTACACACGGACCCGCTGCCGGTCAGCTTCTATTAAACCGAAGCTTCGCTCTCATGCAAATGAAAGACCCGGAGGCTTCATTGGCCGTGTTGCAAGGCGCAGTCGTTGCCTTCGGCGAACACTTAGTCGGGCGCCCGCGCTTCCAGGCTCTGTTCAACCTATCCTCAACCCTCCTCGACTTGGGCCGCTTTTCCGAGTCTCTCGAGCTTCTACCAGAGATACGCGAACTCGCTACCAACTTGCGACGTCAGTACGATCTGATTCGCCTCCTCTGGCTCGAAGCGCGCGCGCAAGAACGCAACGGCCGCATTTACGC